>CAJXGP010000180.1 GCA_913053915.1 uncultured Ignavibacteriales bacterium
GTGCGTCTTCCCGCGCCCGTGGTACCAACAACGACAGCTTTTATGTCGGAAAATCCGATTCCGAGTTCATTTTTACAATTTTGGATTAATATAAAAAGAGTTTCACAAACCTGATTAGTATCTTTAACTAAAAAATTGGAAGCTGCTCCGTTACAATCGTATAACTTTTCCCCTTCAAGATTTGTTATAATGCAGTGGGTTTTGGTCCCTCCGCCGTCCATCCCGATTAGATATTCCATTTATCCATATTTATTGCTGATTTAATATCGACTGAATTACTTTTATAAATATAGAAAAATTTGATTCAATTTGAAAATTTAACTGTCACAAAAAACTTATTTTTAGTGTTATTTTTAGATATAAATTTCTTATCTTTAAATAAAAATATTTTTACGTCATGGATAATCTGGAAAAATACTTCAAACCTTTTAGAGAAAACATTATTGGCTATAATACCACGTTTTTATCACCTTATGGAAAGCAGAGGATTATATATGCCGATTGGATTGCAAGCGGAAGATTATATCTACCCATAGAAAATAAGATAATTGAAACTTTTGCACCGTTTGTCGGAAACACTCACTCCGAAGCGAGTGTTACCGGTACTTCAATGACTCATGCATATAATTATGCACATCAGTTAATTAAGAAACATGTTAATGCCGGTAAAGATGATGTGATCATAACTGCCGGTTCGGGAATGACTGCAATGATCAATAAGTTTCAAAGAATTTTAGGATTGAAAATACCCGAACAACTCAAATATTTTCTGAAACTTCCGAAAGAATTAACCCCGGTGGTTTTCATTACTCACATGGAACATCATTCTAATCAAACCTCATGGCTTGAAACTATTGCCGATGTTGTTACCATTCCTCCTAACGATGAAGGTTTGATAGACTTTGAGCAATTTGAATTGCTTTTAGATAAATATAAAGATAGGAAATTAAAGATAGGCTCATTTACTGCATGTTCAAATGTAACCGGTATTCGAACACCTTATCATAAACTTGCCGGAATGATGCATGAAAACGGTGGATTTTGTCTGATAGATTTTGCTTGCTCTGCTCCATACGTCAATATTGATATGCATCCGGAAGATCCACTGGAAAAATTAGATGCTATTTTCTTTTCACCACATAAATTTTTAGGAGGTCCCGGTACTCCAGGCGTACTTATTTTCGATACAAAATTATATCATAATCGCGTTCCGGACCAACCGGGCGGCGGCACGGTTGATTGGACTAATCCTTGGGGTATGCATAAGTTCGTGAACAATATCGAATTGAGGGAAGATGGCGGTACTCCTGCATTTCTTCAAACTATTAAAGCTGCCTTTTGTATTGAATTAAAAGAGCAAATGACTGTTGAGAAAATTGAATTAAAGGAAAAAGAATTGGTGAAAATTGCTTTGGAAGAAATGAGTAAAATTCCGGGTTTACATCTGTTAGCCGGTAATATTAAAGATAGATTAGGAGCTATTTCTTTTTATATAGATAAAATTCACTATAATTTAATTGTGCAATTATTAAACGATCGTTTCGGTATTCAAGTTAGAGGCGGCTGTTCCTGTGCAGGAACTTACGGACATTATCTGTTGCATGTTACTCCTAAACAATCAAAACATATTACCGATTTAATTAATCATGGGGATTTTTCCGAAAAACCCGGGTGGGTGCGAATGTCTATCCATCCGACTATGACCGATAATGAATTGTATTTTATAATCAATGCTATTACTGAAATTGTAAATAATATTGAGAAATGGGAGAAAGATTACCGCTACGATAGCCATAAAAATGAATTTTTTCATATTTCGAGCAATGGCGAAAACATTAACGAAATTAAATCTTGGTATAAGCTGTAAGTTATTTTTTTATAATTCTCTCCTTTTTTTATAAATTCTCTGATTCTATTTTAAGAGTTCTTTCGCTTAAGATTGATAAAATCGATGAATCGGCATAAATATTAATACTAATGAAACTTATTCGCATATCATTCCTCAAATTTTTTAAAAATTATCGTTGTATTATGACCTCCAAACCCGAATGCATTACTAATTGCTACATTCACAATTCTTTTTTGAGGTTTATTAAAAGTATAATTCAAATCGCATTCAGGATCGGGATTTTCAAAATTAATAGTAGGAGGAACCAAATCATTATTAATTGTTAAAATAGAAGCAATTGCTTCTACTGCACCGGCGGCTCCAAGTAAATGTCCGGTCATACTTTTAGTAGATGAAACGTTCATTCGATAGGCATGTTCACCGAATACTTTTTTGATAGCTTTTGTTTCCGCAATATCTCCGAGAGGAGTGGAAGTTCCGTGCATATTTATGTAATCAACATCTTCTTTATGAATATCAGCATTTTTAAGCGCCATTTCCATTGATAAAATTGCTCCGTTACCTTCGGGGTGTGGAGCCGTGATATGGTAAGCATCTGCAGAAAGACCCAATCCAATGATTTCAGCGTAGATTTTTGCACCGCGATCAAGTGCGTGATGTAAATCTTCCAATATAAGTGCTCCTCCGCCTTCTCCCATAACAAACCCATCTCGTGTAGCATCGAAAGGACGACTAGCTGTCGCCGGCGAATCATTACGGGTTGAAAGAGCTCTGGAAGCATTGAATCCTCCTACTCCCAACTCGTTTATAGAAGCTTCGCTACCACCCGTTACTATAACATCGGCTATCCCTTGTTTAATTAACAGATAAGAATCTATCATATTATTATTGGCTGTAGCACAAGCCGATACGATGCAATAATTCGGACCTCTGAATCCGAAGTGTATTGAGATATAGCCGGAAGCCATGTCGGGAATAAGCATCGGAATAAAAAATGGAGAAATCCTTTTAGGACCGTCAGTATAGTTTATAACGGCTTGTTTATAAAATGTTTGAATTCCACCGATACCACTTCCGAATATTACACCTATTCGTGTTTTTTCTTCATCGGATAGATTTTCCGGTTTTAATTCACTATCCTCTATTGATTGGATGGCCGAAGCCATTGCATATTGGGCAAAAGGGTCTAACCGCCTAGCGGTTTTTTTATCCATGTAATTTGTAGCATCAAAACCGTTAAGCTGACATGCAAACTTTGTATTTAGTCTGGACGGATCAAATTTTTCAATTAAAGAAGCTCCGCTTTTGCCGTTGAGCATTTCATTCCAAAATTCTCGTACGGAAAGACCTAACGGAGTTACTGCTCCCATCCCAGTTACTACTACTCGTCTATCGTTATTTTGAACCATTTTTATTTTACCCTTTGTACTTTTTATAACATTTTTAAAATCAATTTTACTTCCAAAATAAAGAATTAGAAAGTAAAGTTAAAAATTTTTAGCTAATAAAAAATCATTTTAAGTGCCATTTTTAATGAGTTAAAATTTATTATTAAGTTTATGAATTGGCTTTAAAAAAGATTTTATACTTTTATTCATTGCAAGACAAGGAGAATCTGAGAACTTCCTTTCATAACAATAATCAAGAATCGCTCAATTTAAATAAGATATAAAATGATTTATAAGCCATATCTAAAAAGTTGTTTTAAAGTTTTCAATATGAAGAACATATAATGAACAAAATTTATATTTCTGTTTTATTATTCAATTTGTTCGATAAATTATTTATTTTTTCTTCCGTCAAGCGGTAAACAGTCCATTCATCTATCGATACTGCATCGAGGCTTTTGTAAAATTCAACAGCATGTTTATTCCAATTTAATACTACCCACTCAACTCTACCGCAGTTTCTATCTTTAGCAATTTTGATAAGCTCCGAAAAGAGTGCCTTTCCAATTCCTTTGCCGCGCATTTCGGGCTTTACAAAAATATCTTCTAAGTAAATTCCCGGTTTGCCTACAAACGTAGAGAAATTATGAAAGTACAAAGCTTCTCCAACCGGTTTACCTTCATATTCGGCTATTAGAACTTCGGCATATTTATTTTTACCGAATAAATTTTCCTTCAAAAGTTTTTCTGTAGCCGTAACTTCATCGAGAAGTTTTTCATAAGAGGCGAGCTCTTTTATTAAGGATAGAATAGTATGAATATCTTCGATTGAAGCTCTTCGGATTTTTAATTTTTGCATAAAGTCCTTTTTCATGATTAAATTTATTTTTTTTGAAAAATCATTTTATTAGGATTTTTATTCAGATATTGTTCGATTCTTAATGCACCTATCGAAAAAACATAGCCGATTGCCGCACCTATGATTGCACCTCCGAGAATATCGGATGGATAATGAACGCCAATATAAACTCTCGAAATTGCAATTAACGTAGCGGTAATAAACAAAGCCCATTTTAGTTTGGGGAAAAGACGATAATAAAACATTGCCGCAGCAAAATTATTTAATGCATGATTGGAAGGGAAAGAATATGTTCCGTTGCATCCGAGTGGCGTAATTACGTTTGAAAGTGCGTTGCATGGTCTGATCCTTTGTACCCATTCTTTTAATACATTGGCACCGAATTGATCTGAAAAAGTAATAAGAAGAATTACCCCGATAGCGGCAATTTTTCCTCTTCTGCCGCCTTTAAAAAAACTAATATATAAAAGAAGAATGTATACTATATACCAATTATTTACATTAGTAATAGTGGTGAAAAATCTATTAAGTACTCCGGAGGATAGAGTATGATTGAAAAAATAAAAAACCGAGAGATCGATAGAATAAAGAAAATGCACTATAATTCTTTAGATTATAAAAATATAATTTTAAATATAGTTAATTTTGTTTTTAACTACATAATGATTTCCAACAAATATAATTCAACTTAGATAGATTGATTAATTACCATAAAAATATATTAAGACAAATTTGCTCAACCTTTAATTGCAACTACCATCATTCGAAATTAAAAATATACTTAGAGAATGTAAAATAACAACATAAACGAATCTACTATATTCATTGATGTAAAATCTTGATAATATTGTAGATTATATTTAACATTGTTTAGGAAAAACGGATCAATAAAGTTTAATTTTTATAAATTATCTAAACATTAAAAAAACGATGACAGTATTAGATGAAATTATAAATCGATGTGTATTGTACAAACCTATGGTCTATGTAATGATTAAACTTAATGAGACCTAAATGAGTAACCCTATTTTATTGAATATATTACCCTCAGATGATGTACTAGCCCAGTGTATTCATTGTGGTTTGTGTTTGGCGACTTGCCCGACTTATGAAATGACAAAACTCGAACGGTCCTCACCGCGTGGTAGAATCAGAATGATTAGAGCAGTTGCAAAAGGTGAGATGAGGGTTACTCCTATCTTTGCTGAGGAGATGAATTTTTGTTTAGACTGCCAAGCTTGTGAAACCGCCTGCCCGGCCGGCGTTGAATATGGAAAAATGCTGGAAGCAGCTCGTGTAATTGTCGATAAATCCGGATATGGACCGCGTGTGAGTATGCTAATTAAAAAGTTTGTGTTAAGAATAATTTTAACTTCTAAGAGAAATATAAAAATTG
>CAJXGP010000181.1 GCA_913053915.1 uncultured Ignavibacteriales bacterium
GATATGATCTATTGCTATTTTCAGTGATGTATTGTCAAGAATATGCTTGAATAATCCTGTCAATAATGTTGTATCATTTAATTGACTGCCAAATATTCGACCTAAACGAACAATCAGATAGTGAGCGCATACTTTTTGAATGTAGGCTTCTATAAACATTTTTTGTTTTGCATACACTAATAACGGATTGGTCGCATCAAATTCATTATAAAAACTTTTTTTTCAATAGAATCCGGCGAATCTTTAATAATTAATTTTGTGTCAAGAATTTCAAAGATTCTATCTGCTGCTGCGCTTGATTCCTGAATTCTGTTATTAACGCTGCTTAATTCCTTAATGGGAGGCATCAACTGAAAAATTGCAAATAAGAACCCTAAAAATTCACTTGCTTTTAAGACATTGTTCTGAAGGACCAACACACTGCCGTAATAAATTATGATAACACCTACAACAACACTTAGGAATTCGGTTATGGGAGAAGCCGCGTTTCTTATCCTTACTATTCGCAGCATCAATTTGAAGTAACTTTTAGTCTCTTTCATAAATTTTAGGTTTTCATAGGATTCCATTCCAAAAGCTTTGACAATTTTAACACCGGATATAGTTTCCTGCAAAATGCTTGTTATATCAGCCATTTTAGCTTGGATTAAAGAACTATGTTTGCGCAGCCTTTTACCGATAAATGTAATAATCAGCATTGAAAAAGGTAAAATAGTCAGGGCGAGAAGGGTTAACCGCCAGCTAATGCTTAAAGCTATACCAAGGAATACCACTATCGTAAGAGGTTCACGAATCATATTTAAAAAGGTAGCTGAAATACTCGATTGAACTACGTATATATCATTTGTAAATCGCGAAATTAAATTTCCTACTCTCTCTTGTTTAAAATAGCTCATCGGAAGTTGGTGAAGGTGCTTATAAACTACATCACGTAAATCCTTCATCGATGCAAACTCGACGTATGCAAGGAAATAAGCTTGAGCATAGCCAAAAATATTTTTGAAAAAAAATGTAATCAAAATAAGTAAACAAATGCGCAGTAATGACTGTAGTTTGTTACCGGTAAATATAAAATTATTAAATGTAGTGGTAACATCCTTCTCGATCTTTTTTGCCCAATCAGGTAAAATGTTTGTGGTAGGATTAACCGTGCTGGTTTTATGTATAGTTGTAGTAGATGAACTCTGAAAGAGAGTATCCAGCAACGGAATTGTTAAATAAATCGACATACCGCTTAAAATGGCAAAAAGAACTGTGCAAACCACAGATATAGCCAAATGCTTCCAATACGGTTTTACAAATCCTAAAATTCTTAAATAAGTATCCATATTCTAAATTTGTTTTTCATTTAGTATAGCAAAGATGAACTAAGGTGAAACTATCCTTTGTTTTGCATCTCCCAAATTTTCATATATGTTAAAAAAGTAGTCAGTGAGTCAATAAAAGAAATTATAAGCCCGTGAACACCGTCTTTAAACCCTTTTAAAGAGAAAAAAGATCTGAAAAAGGAAGACAAACCATGAACCGTAATTGTCCAGCCGGATACTTTTTTACTATTTTTATATTTTTCGATAGCTTGCAATGTAGAATAATTATTGATCTTAATAATTGTCTTTTCAATCGATGTAAATGTATAATGAATAAGATGATTTTTCAAATGATTAACTTTGCCATCAACAACAAAACCTTCATGAACTAATCTATCCGTCAAATGTGTCTTTGATTTTTTAAAAAGTCTGAGTTGATAATCTCTATTCCAACCGCAAGTTGTAATATGTTTTTTCAAAAAATAATCTTCGCGTTGAATTAAATATCCATCTGCCGATGAAAAATCGAGTATTTGAATTTCTTCTTTTAATGATGAAGAAATTCTTTCATCGGCATCAATGCTTAATACCCATTCATTCTTCGCCTGCGCAAGCGCATAAGATTTTTGTTTTGCAAATCCTTCCCATTCTTTTATAAAAATTTTTCCGGTGTAATTCTTAGCTAATTCAACTGTTTTATCGGTGCTTTCAGCATCAACTACAATAATTTCATCAACCCAGCGAACACTTTTCAAACATTCCCGAATCGAAGATTCTTCATCTTTAGTTATGATTATAACTGATATTTTTTCCATGTGATTATTAATTCAATTGGGAGTTATGATTTGAAAATAATAAAAAATGCATCGACCCAATAAAATTCATTTTTAACCGACACTAAGCACTATAATCAGGTATCTGAGGAATGTTTTTTATTCCACATCCGCCTCTTATTTTTATCGAGTCCATCATTGCCTGTTTATTAATATTATAAATATTAATGATAGAATTTTTTCCAAAGCCGGTATCAAATACAAGGATATTTCCTACAATAAAAAAATTCTTGATACCTCCGCCATCCCACTTTTTTATTATTTTTTTGTTTTTAATTGAGTAAATAATAAGTTTAGAAGTTTGCGGCTCTTTATTGTAAAGAGTATTATTGCCGGGCATTATATTAATAGTACTGAAAATCACATACTTATCGTTACCAACCCAATCCAATTGATTAAGTTTTTGTATTCCTTTTATAATAAAGAATTTTTTATCGGTACCGGTTTGATTCAAATAAATTGAAATTGTATCTCGTCCACTTGAAGAAAAGAAATATTTTTCATCCGGTGAGGTAAGACTTTCTTTAACTTTCGGAGGTTGAGGATAACCTTCTTTTATTATATTATATGTTTTTGTTTCGTCAAGAAGTTCCTTTCCAAAGGTATTAAATATTTGTGTATTTTGGTGAACATAATCGGCAATTGTTTTATCAATTGAATTGAGCATCACTTTGTATGTATTATCAGTACTCCATTCGGTAAATACCTGCATTCCGCTACCAATTTTTTTCAAAAGCACAACTTTTGAGGAATCAATATTTACTAAATAAAGCTTAATATTATTGATATAAGGGAATACACCCCTTTTCCCGAATCTTGTTGCCGTTAAGAAAAAAGCTGTTTTTCTGTCTTTAGAATAAGTAAGATCGACTACCTTTTCCCTACGGTTAGACCAAAGTTCGGAATAATTTTTTCGAAGAATATCATATTTGTAAATACCGGGCTTGTTATTTATTATTCCGACAAACAGAAAACTTTTTAGCTTAGGAACATTTAATTTAATTTGATTGCTTTCTATATTTTTCTTCTGAAAACCTTGTTGTGTTTTTTCTTTTTGAGAGCATCCTCCAAAAACTAGGAAAGATAAAAGCAAAATTATTTTTAATTTACCCATTGAGAACCCCGGCAGTTTTTATAAAGATTTTTAAAATAAAATTAACTAGATCCATAAAATATCCCCAAAGAGGGCTGTATATGAAGACAAGAAGTATCATTGTTCCATACAGTCCAAGGTTTAAAAGTTTAGCGGTAAATTTATTAGGAAACAGATCAAA
Organism: uncultured Ignavibacteriales bacterium; assembly: GCA_913053915.1. Next base: position 3,415 of record CAJXGP010000181.1, read on the forward strand.
TAAAATATGAGAGCCATCCAGCGGTGGGATCGGTAAAAGATTGAAAGCGAATAAAAAAACGTTAAAAAACACACCGTACCAAGCCATACTAAGAATGTAATTTTGTTGGGGTAGTTTAGTTTGTGAAAATAAGGTAAAAAACAAAAGGAAAAGAATGGCTAAAATCAGATTTGAAAATGGACCGGCAAAAGATACTATTGCATCATCCTTCAATTGATTTTTGAAATTGTTCCTATTAACCGGGACCGGTTTAGCCCAACCTATCAGTGCAAATCCGGAAGCGAATGAGGCTAAAGGCATTAGGTAAGTGCCTACCAGATCGGCATGTTTAAAAGGATTGAGAGTCAGTCTTCCTTGCTCCTTTGCTGTATTGTCTCCTAATCTCGAAGCCGATAAAGCATGCGCAAATTCGTGTATTCCTAAAGAGATAAGGAATATAGGCAAGAATAAAAGAAACTTAATTAATTTTTCGCTGATATGTATGTCTGACAATTTGGTTAACCTCTCGGATGAAAATCTCGATGTACTTGTTTAATGAAATCTTTATCAATATGTGTGTAAATTTGAGTTGTAGAAATATCAACATGCCCCAGCATCTCTTGAACGACGCGTAAATCAGCCCCTCCTTCAAGTAGATGTGTAGCAAATGAATGCCTGAAAGTATGAGGATGAACCTCTTTTTGAATACCTGCCTCTTTTGCATAGCGATTAACTAATTTCCAAATTCCCATACGTGAAATTTTTGTTCCGCGAACACTAAGGAATAAATAATTTTCACTTTTAGCCTTTCTTTCTAATAAAGGCCGGCTTTTAGTAAGATATTCCTTTGTCCATCTAATAGCGCTGCTTCCGATTGGTATCAATCTTTCTTTTGAACCTTTTCCAAATGCCCGGATAATTCCTTCATCAAAAAAAAGATTTGATATTTTCAGATTAATTAATTCCGATACCCTGATTCCACAAGCATAAAAAACTTCGAGTAAAGCTTTGTTGCGTAAACCAAGTTTGTTGGCGGTATCGGGCATCGCTAATATTAATTCAATTTCATTTATAGATAAAACACCTGGTAAATTCTTGGAAAGTTTAGGCATCTCCGTTTTATCAACCGGATTTTCGGTGATGTATTTACACATTAACAAATAATTAAAAAAACCTTTCAGAGATGAATAATATCTCGCTGCGGATCTTTGATTCAAGCCTAACTCATTTAATAAATTGAAAAAACCGGTTATATGATAAAATTTAATTTCGGAAAGGTCATTTATTTTATAATCCTCTAAAAATCGAATAAAAGCCGATATATCTGATTTATATGCAGAAACAGTATTATCCGAAAGATTTTTCTCCAACTTAAGTACAGCCAAATATTCCTTCAGAAAAACATTCATTTTTCGTCCCCTTTTGTTCCAATACCTTTTTCAACTTCGTCTTGTTTCGGATACCGGATTCTTTTATGATGTTGACCTAATAATATACCGACAAATGTTTTTTTTATTTTGGATATATCACTGAATGTTATGGGTGAATCGTCCAATTGTCCACCATCAATTCTTGATTGAATGACTTTATCAATTACATTTTTAACCTTCACCGGATCAGCATCTTCAATTGATCTTACAGCCGATTCACAACCATCGGCAAGCATTACTATCGCCGTCTCCTTAGTATTAGGTTTCGGGCCGGGATATTTATAATCATTAATATCCACTTTTTCATCACCATATAATTTTTTTGCTTTTTCATAAAAGAAAGATATTGTAGTTGTCCCGTGATGCATAGGTATAAAATCGATGATTTCTTGCGGAAGATCATTTTCTTCCGCTAGAATTATTCCGTCTTTTACATGTTTTATAATGAGATTAACACTTTCTTCAGGCGTTAAATTTTCATGAATATTTTGGTTGTTTAATTGATTTTCAACAAAATTCTGCGGAGTGATTGTTTTGCCGATATCGTGATAATAAGGGCCTACACGAGCCAACATTGTATTAGCACCTATGTTTTCTGCGGCGGTTTCGGCTAGTGTGCCCACCGTCATCGAATGATTGAAAGTACCGGG
>CAJXGP010000182.1 GCA_913053915.1 uncultured Ignavibacteriales bacterium
AATGACTATGCCCAGCTATTAAATTCAGCTTTGGCGGGAGAGATTATTATTGAACTAACACCTCAGATCGCAGAGCCACACTTAAAGTCAGGTGAACTCATAGCCCTGTTCCCTGAGCTAACATTTCCTTTGCAGTCACTGCACTTGGTTTATCCAAGCAGAAAGCACATATCCGCCATTGCACGGACCTACATTGAATTCGCCGTAGCTTATTGTCAAGAGCAGCAATAAAAATCACATAGTTACTACTCGTCGAGTGGGGGTGGATGTGTTTCCGTCCGGCTGGATTTTAGGAAGTCACGCGTGGGCAAATAAAAACTGCCCACCCTACAATCTAATTCGTTAGCAGGAAATTGACTCCAGGTTATATTTACGAAGAGCCGTAAATTAAATTGACTCGAAATGCCGGAGGGGGAAACAGATAGTTTCGAGCGTGTTTATTTTTGTGCTTACACCATACTTATTTTGTATGACAGGCTGATGACATATTATTAAGTGATATTTTGTCTACACTTTTACTATTGATAATTGATAGCTATACATGTTATGCGAGGAGTAAATAATGAATGTCTTAAGCTTATTACTCGGGCTGGTTATCCTGAATTCAACCCCTAAGTGCTCATTGGGAAGCCAGGCGATTGGCGTTAGATAAAACCTTATTGGAGGATGTTGAGATCCCAACGATGGCCAAGTTATGTGCCCTATCGCTTGATGGCGTGTTAATTCCTACACGCTATACACGGAACATACCGGCAGACTCACGCTGGGCAGAAGCCGCTTGTGGCACGGTGAGTTTTTTTGACCACGAGGGTGAATTAATCTCAACACGTTATCTTGCACGCATGCCTGAACACAAGAAAAAAACACTAAAACAACAATTAGAAATACAAATAAACCATATTATTCAAAGACAAAAGACGGAAGATATGTAGCTTTGGGTAAGTGGAACAGATTCATTACCCTTGTTTTTAATTACAATCAAAAATATAAAGAAACTGACATTATTACAGCTTATCCATCATCAAATTGGCAAATTAAATTGTATAAAAGAAAAACAAGTAAATAAAATGACAGATGAAATAGAATTAAAAAAACAAGACCTTGGAAGGTGCAAAGGCTAAAGGTAGTAACTCGAAATGTCAGTATTTATAACTCAATAGAAATGACAGTATCAAAGTTAATAAAATAATTATTTAAAGTAATACTTGGGGTAACGGAGGGAGCCCGTAGGGCGACCGGAGTTACCCCAAGTATGTGAAATTTTTTATCCACCTTTTTTAAGCATATTTCGACTTCCCAAATTGATGTTTCCTCCATGGATGATTACTAGCCGGTTTATATTTTACCATTGTTTTCTTTCTAGGTTTATCTTTAAGTTCTTGAAATTTTAACTCATCTTTTTCATTAAAAATATGTAAACTTCCATCAAAATATTTCCTCAGAAAAACATATTGTTTGGGATGCGGCAAAGGAGTTTCTGATTTTTCCAATTGTATGTATTGACCGGCTAATGTGATTGTGTAATCATTTCTTACTTGTCGTTGAGTTTCATAGCAAAAGATATTATCTAAGTTCTCTCCGTTTAATTCTATGTGTATATCCGGTAGCCCTTCAGTATGTGCAAATCTTTTGTTGTAATTTCTAATGAAACTCTCTCTAAGGAATTTGTTGGCTGCATCTATATTTGATATTCCTCTTAGCCTCATTTCCTTTACTAAACGGTCTTGCAGTGTTCTATTACCCCTTTCAACTCTTCCTTTAGCTTGAGGTGAATTTGCATATATACATCTAATCGAAAGCTTTTTCATAGCTTTTTGAAAATCAGTCTTTTTGTTCTCAGCATAATATACGCTATGTCTATCCGTATAGATTGACTGTGGTATCCCGTTTTCTTCTACATATTCTCTTAATGTATTTAGTACATCCGCCGTGTTTTCAGTTTTGGAAAACCTCAAAAATACCTTCCCGCTTGCATCATCAACTCCATGCAAAAGATTACATGACTCGCCTCGTCCTTCGAACCAGTCATGTGGACTACCATCAAATTGAAGCATTTCACCTATGGAACTTTTTCTCTCTCGCTTCTTTCTGTGTCCTCTGCTCTTCCTTGTTGCCGTTATCTCTCCCTTAGCCCGCAACCAGCGTCGTACAGTCTCATGATCTAATTTTATCCTATGGCGTTCTGCTAATTTCTCTGTAAAAAAAGTAGGACCAAAATCCTTATAACTTTTTCGATAGAGTCTTATGACTTCCTCTTTAATGGATGGAGAATAACCACGATTTGATGGCTTCCCTCGTGAGTGATGAACAAGTCCTTCTGCTCCTTCTTCTCTATATCTTTTTAACAGCCTACAAGTCTGTCGTTCGCTTATTCCTATTGCCTCTGAAGCTGATCTTACTGTTAAATCCTTATGGCCTACTCGTTCTAATATTTTTAACCTTTTTATTTCTTTTTGACTCATTGCCAGTACTTGCTCTTTCAATTGCACCTCCTTTTTTTTGAAAATGCAATTTCTTATTTTTACTGACATTTCTAAAGAGTTCTTATACTGACATTTTTAAAGAGTCATTACAGGGTTCAGACTTTTTTAGAATGTATCCGTCTGCTCCCTCCCTAATAGCTTTAAGTATTTTATCTTCATCTTCAAATACCGTTAAAATTATGATGGTCAAGCTGGGGTATAATTCTTTCAAAATTTTAATTCCCTCAATGCCGGACATACCTTCTAGATTAATATCCATAAGCATTACATCGGGGTAGCAGCTATCAATATTTTCAATTGCCTCTTCACAAGATGGAAATGAATTAATACATTCATATCCTTCGGCATTCAAGAATAGCTGTTCTAAAGCTTCTCTTGTATCATCGTTATCCTCTACTATAACAATACTTAATATTTGGGTTTTATTAATATTTTGTATCATTTTAAATAATTCCTCTCTATGTTATTAAAGCCGAGTTTAAAAAACATCGCATAAATATGCTATTTTAAAAAAAAATCAAAATAAATAACTTTGTTGATTTAATCACTTTTTAAGGACTTTTATTTCGTTTTCAGTCTAAAATCGCAACTTATTCTTCAAAAAACATGATAAATCAACAGAATCATAAATAAAATAAGTTCTACCACAAATTTAACGGATAACAAAAAACAAAGAAGAGAAGGACTTTTAAAAAAGTGTTGCTTTTTATTTATTTCTGCCACCGAGTGGTAGGTGACAGCAGCATAATGTCGAGGAATGGTCCTCGACAGCCGGATATATGGAGATTCCCGGAATCTCAGAAATTAAGGGGATATTATATTCCAGGGGAAGCTTACAGTTAAGATTCCGGGAATCTTGCTCCAGAACCTTTTTACCTTTGTTCCCATAATGTGGCGACAACCTTCGAGGTTGCTGTTTTTTAACCTCGAAGGTTGCCGAGCTCATCTAAATCAACGCTCTATAAGTGATCGCAAATTTCATCAATACATTAGGCACTTAGCAAAAATATTCGTGTTATTTTTGGCAGAATATCAATTATGACGTGTATCTTGAATCCCGGATCCTGAATCTTGTATTCTGCAATTATTTATTTTGGTTCCGGTTTATCCGGGTTAGGAAGATATAATAAATACAAAATGATTTAATATCGTCCCTACGGGACTAATTATTAATTGTTTTGTTGTTTCTATAAATATTCTGTCCCTACGGGACAAAAAGAATTGGAGATTAAATTTAAAAAAGTGAAATTTTCATTAAAGAAATAAACAAGAAAAGCATAAATATTTAAATAGTCCCGATAGGGACGACATATTTATAGCTTCCGAAATTCCCCCTGAATGAAACAGTCCCATAGGGACGATATATTTCGCACAAAAACAACACAATTTGATTAATTTCCAAAAGGACGATAAATTTATATCATTAAAAAAACAATACGAATAAAATGAGGATAAAAACAATGGCAAACACATTTACACAAATCTACATTCATTTTGTATTTAGCGTAATGAACCGGGAATGTTTGATAAAAAGAGATTGGGAAACGGAGGAAGCAACCTTGTTCGCACAGAATCCCATTGGGAAAGGTCAAAAAAGCGACTTTCAAGGTTTGCAGCATCAGACCTTCAATGTTGGCTATGTGAAAATATATTTTTCCATCTCATCAACATCGTAATATTCTTCTCTTTCAATAAATTCCACAAATTCATTTACCGACGAAAAATGGTTTAGTATAATTTTATCGGTAACTTCTCACTCGGAGAAGCAACCTTGAAGGTCAAAAAAGCGACCTTCAAGGTTTTGCTGTTATTGACGATTTGTCATTTCATCAAAATCATCTTTTTAATTGATGTAAACTGCCGTCCGTTTTCACCATTTACATTTATACGGTAAAAATAAACACCGCTTGCAAGCTCGGATGCGTTAAATGTAATTTCATATCTGCCTGCCTCCTGGTTTTTATTTACAAGCGTTCTTACTTCTCTGCCTAAATCGTCATATAATGTTATTGTTACCATTCCGTCTTTTGGTATTTCATATCCGATTATAGTTGTCGGATTAAAAGGATTCGGGTAATTCTGCTCAAGTAAAAAAGCAGTAGGCAAATAATCATTGCTTCTGTCAACTGCAGTTATTAATTCTGAAAGTGGACGCCGCCATACCCCGCCGTATTCCGTCCCGGCAAAAATATTATTTCCGCCTGTCCCATTGGGGCTGATTGCGAATGCGAAAATTTTTCCACCATACGGACTGTTAGTCTGCATCCATTGAGCTTGTAAATTGCTGTTGATAAAGATTATGAACGGCAATAATAAAAGGAATACAAAATGTTTCATATCGACATCTCCATTTTTTAAGTTTTTTTCTTAAAATTTATTTTATTAAAAAGATGTAGTACTCTATTAATGAAAGCTAATAATTCCGGTTTGTCTGTTTTGACATGTAAAGAAATTAAATTTTGAATAAAATTGATCAATTTCAAATTTCTTCTTCTCACAAATTTAACTTGAAAGTTTTTCGCAATAATGTCAAATTGATTAAGTGTAACGAGAGCCTATGAGAGCAATAGACTTTGTTAGATTAAATTGTCCGGTATAAACACCGGGTAATACTTTTACAGTGTGTGTGTCACCCGGCTTGTGCAACATTGATAGCTACTACTATGCTTGTATAATTGCCTGAACCAATTAATATCAACAACAATAGTTTTGCTGTATGCAAGGGCTGAAAAACAAAGAGAAAAACAGCAAATGAGAGAAATACTACAGTCCTTTATAGAAGATATAGAAAATGACCAAGGAAATTTTAATGATGAACGATATAACTTCTTGGTCTCTAAATCATAACTTCCAAAGTAACTTTCTATTCCTCTGCTGCGACCATCTGAAAGCTGGTATGTTATAAAAAGTCGATTGTCTTTTGAAAATTTAAAATCATATAATGAGATACTATCCTTATCATCTTTATTTAAAGTGAATTGTAGATT
>CAJXGP010000183.1 GCA_913053915.1 uncultured Ignavibacteriales bacterium
GTATACTTTACCGATACCGAAAGTAGATTAATTCAAAATTACAGAAATACATTTGTACGATTGGCATACTACTACCGGGTAGTTGCTCATAATGATTCAATGAGTATATATACTTTAAATAAAATGGAAAGTGAAATCCCTAGAAATGTAGTTCCGTTGGATTATCGTTTTCTATATGATATAGCAAATCTCTATCGAAGTAACGGTGATGTTAAAAAATTTAATGAATTAGCCAACGAGATCGTACCGATTGCTACCGCCAAATTAAATGCTCCTAATTTGAATTTGAGATCTCCGTATAATCCATATAGTATGCTGGAAAGATTATATGTTGAATTAAAACAATATGACAAAGCTATCGGCGTTATGCAAAAGTTACAAAATTTATATCCGGGAGCACAAAGCATTCAACAAGAAATCAATCGACTCAAACAAATGCAAAAAGTGAATTCGATAATAAATAAACAAAAATAATAAGCTTTAAGGTTGGGAGGATATCGCTCCCAACCTTTTTATAATTCCCTCCATAGATTTTCTCCCTATCGCCGGATATTTAATCGCTATAAATCCTTAATATATTAATAATAGTATTTTAATAATTAGTTAATCATACCGTATTATTTTGAGCTATAAATTATTAGAAAGAATTATTTATACTATGAAAATAGCTCATTTATCCGATCTTCATTTTACAACTTTTTTTAACAAAAATAATTTACAAGAAATTGACTTTGCATTATCTTTTGTAACAAAAAACAAAATTGATCATCTTGTTATAACCGGTGACCTTACTGATAATGCTTCCCCCCAAGATTTTGAAATACTTAGGAATTTATTCAAAAAACACAACCTTTTGGATGGCGAACGACTCTCCATTGTTATCGGAAATCATGATATATTTGGAGGAGTACAGACTGCGGAAGATATTTTTAATTTTCCCGCAAAATGTCGTTCAATTGATTTTAATAAAAAAATAATCGAATTCTATGATTATTTTAATGAAACTTTCAGAAATTGTGTTTATATACAACCGGAAAGAATATTCCCCTATGCTAAGATACTTTCAGGTATTTTATTGATCGGTCTCAATTCTATCTCGGAATATTCGAAAACAAAAAATATTTTCGCCTCTAACGGTTCTATTAAATATGATCAGTTATTTGAATTAATTCACATCTTTAACGATTACAAAAATAACTATCAATCGATAATAATTTTAACCCATCATCATTTCAATAAAATAAAAGTCGATAAAAATAGTTCTTCAAATAATTTTTGGCAAAAAATCGAAAAACAAACCATGAAGCTAAGAAAAAAGGAAAGGATTATAAATTTTTTTAAAGCTTATAACGTGGACTTGGTTATGCACGGTCATTACCATGAGAATAAAAAATATATTAGAAAAGGAATAAAATTTTTAACTGCCGGTGGTAGTTTTATGGGTTCAACACTATCAAAGATCAAAATAAATATTGTAACATTAAATTCAAAAGATTTAAAGTGTGAAATACTTACACTTCAACGTAATACGGATATATTAGATCATAGAAATATTTCTTTAACATTTACAGGGACTTAACTAAATACCGGTTTAATCGATTACTAAAAATATTTCTGTCCCGATAAATCTATTCCATAAGCGGAATAAATGAGATTTACCATTAACTGATGCATAAACAAATGGAAACAATTAAATTTAATATTTTAGAATGGAATCAAATCTTCCAATTATTTTAAATTATATGGGGAAAAACCACCATGAATAAAGAGAAAAATACTAGGATTGCTTATTTCGCCGGGACAATGCGTCCTGGACATGATGGAGTTACAAGAGTATTATACAAATTAATTGAGGAACTAAATTATCAAGATATATCCAATATATTTTTTTCTCCTCTTATACCAACTGATGATAAACAATCGACTGATATGTTTAAAATACCGTCTATCCGATTTCCACTTTATAAAGGATACCGTATTGCAATGCCTGGGATAAGACATTTTGAGCAAATCCTAAATGACTTCAGACCAAATCTTCTCCACATTAACAGCCCCTTTTCACTTGGTTACTCGGCAATAAAGTATGCAGAAAAATATAAAATTCCGGTAGTAGCTACTTATCATACACATTTTGCCAGTTATGCCAAATACTATAAAATTAAAACGCTTGGAAATATGAGTTGGACATACTTTAAAAATCTTTATAATCGATGTGAGAAAGTATACGTTCCTTCGAAACCTATATTAAAAGAACTTAAAAATCATGGATTAAAAACAATCGAATATCTACCTCATGGAGTAGATATAAAATTTTTCAATCCGATGTATAAATCCTCAATATGGAAAAAATCACTTGGAATAGAAGGAAAAACCGTTCTTCTTTACAGCGGAAGGCTTGTATGGGAGAAAGACTTAAAAACACTAGCCGATACCTATAATATTCTTAGTGTTTACAGAGATGATTTTGTTTTTGTATTGGTTGGTGATGGACCAATTAAAAATGAATTGCAAAAATTAATGCCGAAAGCAATTTTTTTGGGTTACCAATCCGGTCATGCTCTTTCAACCGTTTATTCGTCAAGTGATATTTTTGTATTTCCCTCTACTACAGAAACATTTGGTAATGTAACACTCGAAGCAATGGCTTCGGGAATTCCGCCTGTATGCGCTCGAAAAGGTGGGGCATCGGGAATTATAATAGACGGCGAAACAGGTTTACTTACAAAACCGGGAGATGCATTAGATTTAGCAAATAAAATAGAAGTTTTACTTGACAAACCTAAGTTAAGAAATGAAATTGCAAAAAATGCACTTAAGTATGCTCAAAAACAAACATGGAATAAAATCTTCAATAAACTATTTATCAATTATGAACAAGTTATAACCGGCTATAAAAATAAATTATCAAATACTAATTATTCATTTCTATATAAATTATATAGATACTAGTTATAATCTCTACGATATCAATCATATCTGTAGCCGGGAAATGAGCAATATTTTTCTTTGTTGATTTTTCTCCTTCCATAATATGACAACCTTTTATTTTTTACCGTCAATTTAGGCCATTAAAAATTTTCAGGAATATCTATTTAATTTAAATTTTTCTCCCAAATATAATTTTCTAACCTCAGCATCTTCCGCCAATTCCTTCGCTTTCCCATGTCTAAAGATTGATCCATTAATTAAAATATAGGCATTATCAACAATGTTCAATGTTTCGTGTACATTATGATCCGTAATCAAAACGCCTATTCCCCTCTTCTTAAGATTAGCTACAATATTCATAATATCCTCCACTGCAATCGGATCTACTCCTGCAAACGGCTCATCAAGCAAAATAAAACTAGGGTCTGTTGCCAACGCCCTGGTAATTTCAGTTCTTCTTCTCTCGCCACCGCTTAATTGAACACCTAAACTTTTACGGATATGCGTAATTGATAAATCTTCCATAAGTTTTTCACATTTTTGTTTTCTTTCCGATGATTTTAATTTTGTCATCTCCAGTATAGCATATAAATTATCTTCAACAGTAAGCCGCCTGAATATTGAAGCTTCTTGAGGAAGATATCCAATACCCATACGCGCTCTTTTATACATAGGGATTTTGGTGATTTCTTTATCATCTAAAAAAACTTTACCGCTGTTGGGTTTAATCATACCAACAATCATAAAAAATGTAGTTGTCTTACCGGCACCGTTAGGCCCCAGCAAACCGACTATTTGTCCTTTAGATACTTCAATTGAGACTTTGTTGACCACTGCTCTCTTCTTGTAAATTTTAACTAATTTATCGCTTTTTAATGTAATTGTATTCATTATTCAGGTAATTTCTTCTTTTTTAGAAATTTAATCTCGGTTTATAAATTAACTACTTATTCAAATTAAAACACATCTAAAATTACTTAACAATTCTATAACCAATTAACCTTTTCAATAATTCTTCTTTAACCGGTCTATTCTTATGAATTTTAAATTGAGGTAAAAGATACAGCTTACTTTCAAAGATCGAGCTGAAGATTTTATCAAACCATTGGCAATACTATCTTCAAACATATAATAGATACTATGAACGTCGCCATAAATATTAGTTTGATGAAGGTTACCGTTCGAAAAATACATAATAATTTTTGTGCCGGACATCTGGTTGAATCGGCTTTTATAAATTTCATTTTGCGAAAGCAAGAATGCTTTTTTATAAACTTCAAGTCGTTGAATTTTATTTTGCTTTAAATAAATGGTAATAGAGTCACCTGTTAATTGTGAATTTGAATACCAAATAATTGGTTGTTTCGATTCTTGTTTAATTTTATTGATAACCATTTTCCCTTTATTTCTATAATATATAGTAAAATCGTTTTTTGAAGCAAATTGTCCTTTTAGGATTTCAACTGAATTTGAGGCTTGAAAAATATTTATCGTATCCCGCCACGATTGCATAACTTGTGCTGAAATTATTAAAGTATCAATATGAATTGTGAAATTAGTTTTCCCTCCAATACTCAACGGAGTATCAATGTTCTTAACATAAGAAGTATCTATCTGTAAAAATAATGGGTTTCCGGTAACCAAAGTGTATGATTTTTTCGGATAGTCTTCCAAATGGTTCCCAAAAATCATTACATGATTGTGAAGATTAGTAATTCTTACATTTTCATTGGCATAACTTATTCCCGTATTTCTAAAATGGATTAAACTATCGGCTTGTATTATATTATCTTTATCAATTATTTTTACATTACCCACAGCAATTGCTTTATTCAAATTTTTAAAATAAGTAAGGGAATTGGAAGTTAAAGTTGTTGTCGTATCATAAAGAGTAACATTATGCTGAAAAACCGCTTTATTATCATTAAAATAATAAATCCCCGAATCGGCACTAAGTATTACTTTTTTATCATCTAATTTCACGGGAACATCACTTTCCACTTTCCTTTCCTTACCATAATAAAGAGCATGTTCCGTAGTAATTGTTAAACTATCTTGTTTCGCAACAACATTACCTATTAATTCGGCATTATTTTTAGCTAAATACTGAATTGCTTTATTACACGTTATTCTCACATTTCCTTGAGTAAGCAGAACATGCCCAATCACCTCACGAATACTCTCACCATTTATCACTCTGCCGACCATTTTATCACCAACCACCGTAATGTAATTTTTCTTTTGTTGGGCTACGGCGATCCGGATAGTTAATAACAGAAAAATAATAAGATTAAAAAAAAATTTATTCATAAAACAGCAAAATATTCTTATAATTTTTTAGAATATGAAAGAGTTCATTTCTTTGTCACAGTATCAATTTTGGTAATGTAAGTGATATCATATATAGTATAGTTACTTAAATTTTGATCGGATTGGAAACCGTAACCTTCGATTTTTTCTTTTGGTGAAGTAATAGTAACAAATTTATCCGACATGATTTTTCTTGTTTCATTGTTCCACATTAATTTTTCTGTTCTTAA
>CAJXGP010000184.1 GCA_913053915.1 uncultured Ignavibacteriales bacterium
ATAACAGTTATTTATTCTTGCATTATATTCAAGTTATTCTATTCCACCCCCTAAGGCTAAATAATATTGCCAAATTGAATATAAATTCATTGAAATGAAAGAGTATCCATTATAGATAAAATTAGTTATTGTTACAATATAAAAGATGTTTTATATTTCTTTTCAAAATAGCTGTGAAGAAGTAAATGTCTTTAATCACGCATTCACATTATAAGATAAATGTTTATTGGCTCGCTTCAAATTTAAACATTAGTAGAAAGCTTTCCAATTATTCAGCTAATTTTATTTCACCTATAATTTTATTATTGTTATAAGCGAACATTTCATACCATCTATTATAAAGATAAAGAAAGGAGTTTAGATGAGAAAAATTATTTGCTACTTATTATTTGTATTTATGATAACGGTTAACCTCTTTGCACAAACAGGCAATAGTGTACAACCTAATAAGATACTTTCGAAAATATTTGAAGATGCGGCAGTAAAATTTAATGTTCCATCAGACTTATTAAAATCTATTTCATATTCCGAAACACGATTCAGTAATATAATTCAATCGAACAAAAACCGGGGTCCTAATCAACAACCTCCGGTATACGGCATAATGGCTTTGAAAAATGATAATTGGTTTGGTCATTCATTGATAGAAGGTGCCAAATTGATAGGTGCAAATCCGGATGATGTCGCAGTAAATGAAAAATTAAATATACAAGCTGCGGCTGCGCTCCTTTCTTCGATAGCCGACAGTATGGGAATAGACAGAACTAACCTAAATAACTGGAAACCTGTACTTGAAAATTTTTCAGGCATTCCTCAGCCGGATGTTAAACCATTTTACTCATTTGGTGTTTTTGATGCATTGTATAAAGGTGAAACTTTAAAAGGAATAAAAATATCCCGGCATCCTAAAATGCAAATGAACAAATTCAGTTCTTATGTTAATCCAAAGAATAAATTAAAAAAGACGGCTTCAATACAATCAATAGATTATCCACCTGCAACATGGGACCCAAGTCCTAATTTTACACGAGGCGTAATAAAGCAACTTTTTCTTGTAGTTCACGTTACTCAAGGCTCGTTTGCAAATTCTGTTTCTTGGTTAAAAAATCCTGCCGCAAGGGCCAGTGCGCATTACGTCATAAGAAGTTCTGATGGTTACATAGTTCAACTTGTGAGGGAACATAATGAAGCATGGCATGCCAGATGTTGGAATCCCTACATGATTGGAGTTGAACACGAAGGATATGTCAGCACACCAAAGTATTTTACTGAAGCGATGTATAAATCGTCAGGAGCATTATTCCGGCATTTAGCAACAACTTATAATATCCCGGTTAACAAATATAGAATTATAGGTCATTATCAATGGAGTAAACCATGGTGGGTAAGTTGGATTAGAAATACCTGGAATCCTGCTCATCCGTCTGCGTCATTCGATCCCACATGCAATACTCATACAGACCCTGGTCCATATTGGAATTGGAGCCATTTTTTCAATTTAATTAATGAAGGAGCAACCAAACCCAATATTATTAGTCACCTACCGGCTTTATCCGATACTGTATGGTCGAATACCGGTATTTCCTTTTCTTTCGATCAATCAATGACTCCCCAATCTATTCAATCCGCTTTCTCCATTACTCCTTCGGTTAACGGTAACTTTAAGTGGACTAACGGCAATAAAACTTTTACTTTTATTCCCTCATCATTGCTTAAATCCGGAACAAAGTACAGTGTAACATTATCTAATAAAGCGATAAGTATTTTAGATGCTTCAATCGATACTAATTACACATTTGAATTTTATACTAAACCTGCTGTACCGCTTGAAACCGTAAATACCTATCCGAATAATAATCAGAACAACATTAGTACAACCGTAAAAGTTATAATTGAATTTAATACTCCACTTGTATTTTCAAGTTTAAGCGGAAGCGTTACATTTCAAGACTCTACAGGCAAATCTGTCGGATTAAGTAACGCACGATATTATCAATATCTTAATCATGGGTTTATAAGTTTCTCTTCATTCAACTCTCTAACTTACAATTCCGTTTATAAAGTTATAATTAGAAGCAAAGTACAAAGTGTAGTCGGTACAACATTAGGCAAGGATCTTATTGTTAATTTTAGAACCGGAAATAAAACCTTTATTCAAGGAACTGTTGTTGAAAATTTTGAATCATTAAACGATTGGCGGCAACCTTCATTAAATACCGGTTCCCTGGATATAGATACAAGCCTGACAAAACTTGCTATTACTTATAATAATCCACCTGAAGGAACCTATTCAGGGAAATTAACTTATCGGTTTACCGGCAAATCGGGAGGTATTTGTAAGCTTATCGATGTGAATGAACCCGTTTTAGGTTCGCAACAAAAGGATAAATTCGGTCTGTGGATTTACGGCGATCTGAGCAATAATTACGTCGGAAGTACTTTCCTTATAAATGGAAATCAAGAAAAAAATATTAATATAAGTACCCTGAATTGGACAGGCTGGAAATTTTTTGAAATACCTTTCAGCAATATAGCTAAAAGCGGTGAAATCAGCTTCTACGGAATTTATATCAAACAGAACGGAGATAATATTGATACAAACAGGGTTTATTTTGACGGTATTCAATATCGCGATTCAACGGTAACGTTTGTAAATGATGAAAATAATATTACAAAGTCAAAATCTTTTATGCTGGCTCAAAATTATCCTAATCCGTTTAATCCTTCAACCACTATTGAATATCAAATACCAAAAAATGAATTTGTTACATTAAAAGTTTATGATATACTTGGAAGGAAAATTACCACTTTAGTAAACCGGGACAAAAATGCAGGTATCCATAGGGTAGAATTTAACATAGATAACCTCTCCGCCAAACTTACAAGCGGTATTTATTTCTATACTCTAAAAGCCGGTAGTTTTTATCAAACTAAAAAATTGGTTTTGATGAAATAATAATTGAGACATCTTATCTGAAAAGGTATTTTTCTCGTGAAAGAGCTTAGATTTTTATAAATATTCGCAGTTCGAAAACTTGAAATTACCTTTTTAGATACACCTCATAAAATAAACCGATTGTAATATTTTATAGGGATACCCATTATTTAGTTCACAAATAATTGACCTAATTTCTAATTACCTAAAAAATGAACAATAAACAAATGGAACAAACAAGAACTGCTCGAATGGGAATTATGTGAATAGTTTGTCTCATTGGTTATTGTTATTTGATTAGACATTAGAACAATTAGAAATTAAAAAAAATGCAATAGTTTAAACATAATTTCTAATTTACGATTTGCCGTGCTATATAGTATAAGATAATTTAAACTGAAAATTATTTAATGACTCTGATGTTAAACCTGTAAGATTCATAATTTTATTTAAAATTTTTTAGAAAATTTAAATTTTTTAATTTATTATAATTGCAAATATTAAGAATATACAACGAAATTTAACTTTTTATGTTGGCTTACTTTTTGACACAATAAAATATAAAGCAATTATTATTAGAAATGGAGAATTAGAATGGAACGAGATCCAGTATGCGGAATGGAAATAAAAGATACAATCAAAGCAGAGGAAATTGAGTACAAAGGGAAAGCCTATTACTTCTGTAGCACTTTGTGCAAGATTCAATTTGAACAAGAACCGGGGAAGTTTACTAAAAAGGATAATGAGAAAGGTAAAAGTTAACATGTTAAGCCGGTGGAATAGAACAACTTTAGGGGTTGGATATAACAACTTATCCCATCCCCTAAATATTTAATAAATGTATAACCTATTATTCCACCCCTTAAACACTCTATGAGTTGTAAGTCGATAACTTATTTTATTCCACCCCCTAAACTGAATTGAGAGGTATTATGGATAAAAAAACTATAAAAATAGTCGGAGCAGGCCCAGCAGGATTAACAGCCGGGATTGTTTTAAGAAAATTTGGCTATAACGTAAATCTTTATGAGAAAAATAACAATGTCGGACTTCGATTCAATGGTGATTTTCAGGGGTTGGAAAACTGGTCTGATGAAAAAGACACTTTAGATATATTAAATAATCTAGGTGTTAAAATAAATTTCTTGTGTTATCCATATTTTGGTGATGATGGAATTTTTTATGGACCTAATCAAAGAGAAGTAAAAGTAAAAACCTCACGCCCTCTTTTTTATTTAATTGAAAGAGGTCCAAACGAAAACTCTTTCGATAGGGGACTTCTCAAACAGGCTGAGGAATCCGGTGTAAATATTTTTTTTGGGCAAAAAATTGATGCTGTAAAAGATGGAATAACCATTGTCGGTACTGGTCCCAAAGCTGCTGATGCAATAGCAAAAGGTGTGGTTTTTAAGACATCGCATAAGAATATTTTCGTTGGTTTCCTTGATAATAAAATTGCACCGAAAGCTTATGCTTATCTGCTTGTGAACAATGGAAAAGCAACTTTTGCTACCTGTCTCTTTGAAGATTTTAAGAATGAAAAACTTTATTATAAGAGAGCTTTAAGTATATTGGATTCTGTTTTAAAAATTGATAAAGTAGAACCGAGAGAGTTTGGTGGATTTATGAATTATTTTAATGAGCCAAAATTTTCAAAGGATAACCGGATACTTTATGTGGGAGAAAATGCCGGGTTTCAGGATGCGCTTTGGGGTTTTGGAATTAAATATGCCATGCTTTCAGGTTATTATGCGGCTCAAAGTATTATTTACAAACAAGATTATAAAGAATTATGCGAAAAATATCTACGCCCAAAATTAAAAACTTCTCTCGCAAACCGGTTTATATTTGCTCATCTTACAAATTATGGTTACTCACTTCTTTTATCGAAATTAGAAGGATTTCACGATGTTATTCCTCAATTAAGAAAACATTATAACCAATCAAATACAAAAAAGATATTTTATAAAATTGCTAAAAGGTGGTATAAAAGTAAGCTGATCGATAAGCAATGTTTACATAAGCATTGTGATTGTATCTGGTGTAGGCATGGAATGGCTGAACACGGAGGGCTTACTGAAAACTGTTGAATTTTATTATTTTTTTAATACCGAACTCCATTATAACAAAGAGTGAAACAATTTTGCAGGATTGCAGGAGAAATAATAGAATTTATAATAATCTCCAAAATTCAGACTATGCGTTAAGTTCAATAAAAGTATTAATTTTATCTTGGAAAAATGAAAGCAAAAAGAAGAAAATTTTCATTAGCCTTTAAAGAAAAGGTGGTCACTGAATCGCTCAAAGAGTGTGAGACAATGGGAGAGTTGTCGAAACGGATTGAAAGTTCATCCAGCAACGATCTCAAAGTGGAAGCAAGAGTTTATTACAAGGTCTTCCGAGATTTTTAAGACTAAAACGCCCGATAGGATATATAAGAAAAAAGGGAAAAACTTTATGCCAAGATTGGTCAACTAAAAATAGAAAAAGATTGGTTAAAAACAAAATTGCAAGAAGGTCGGAG
>CAJXGP010000185.1 GCA_913053915.1 uncultured Ignavibacteriales bacterium
ATTAATGAGTCCACTTAAAAAAGATAAATTTATGAATAAGTGACATAATTATAAACCGTTAAAACCGCTCCCTTCAAATTCTTTAATTTTCTCGTAATAAATCTTGATATTCCTTATGCCTCCGGAAATACGCATCAACATAAGAACAAGAAGGAATGATTTTTAAATTATTTTCTTTCGCATAATCCAAACCGGTTTTAACTATCTGCGCTGCAATGCCTTGTCCTCTTAATTCATTTGGCACATAGGTATGATTAAAATTGATTACGCCGTTCTCCCACAAACTGTAAGTAAGATGTGATTCTTTTCCATTAACGACGGTAAAAAATTTTTGCTCGTCTCTATCGTGAATTATTTCCAGTTCCATAATAATATATTGTCAGTTAAAACTTTTTTTGCAAGAAAATTAATTAGAATATAATTTTGCAAAACATACCTAAAAAGTATGAAGAAATAGGAAAATGTGATATTAATATATTTAATGAAATTCGCAAATCCGTAATCCGCAAATCCGCAATCCAATAATTAGATCTTTAAATTTCACAGCTTTTTTTAGTTTGAAGCACGAAGCCTGAAGTCCTAAATCTGTCTCTCATCTTCCGGCTTGCTGCGCTATGCTATTATTACTTAATGTAAATTACATGCTGCATATAAAAAAGATAAAACTAATCTTCAAAACGAAGATATTTCTCATACATTAAAAAGGAAGTGCATGATATCACCATCTCGGACTTCATAATCTTTACCTTCTATTTTCATAACGCCGGCAGCCTTACATGCAGCTTCGTAACCATATTTGAGGTAATCATCATAATTAATAACCTCCGTTCTAATGAAACCCTTTTCAAAATCTGTATGAATTACACCTGCTGCTTGCGGGGCTTTCCATCCTTTCTTTATTGTCCAAGCTTTTACCTCCTTGGGTCCGGCAGTAAAATAGCTTATCAACCCCAAAGAATGAAAGCCCGTCCGGATAATCTTTTCCAATCCACTTTCTTTTACTCCGTAAGATGCAAGAAACTCCGAACGTTCTTCATCTTCTAAACTTACAAGCTCTTCCTCGCCTTTAGCTGAAATCTTAACAGTATCAGCATTTTTTAAATTTGCATACTCCTTTACGGCTTTTATATAATCATTATCCTTTGAAAGACTTTCTTCATCGACATTAGCACAATAAATTATTTTTTTACCGGTCATCAATCTCAGTTCATTTAATAATTGCTTTATCGTTTCTTTCTCTTTTCCCGGATATAGAAATGCATTATTGCCTTTGTTTAAAAACTCAAGTAATGATTTAGAATCTTCCAACATTGCTTTAGCCGATTTATCTCCTTTAGCCAGTTTTTGTAATCTCCCGTTTTTTTTTTCGAGTGTTTGTATATCCGCTAAAATTAATTCCGTTTCAATTATTTCGATATCCCGCATGGGATCAACGCTTCAACGTGGACAACATCGTCATTATCGAAACAGCGGATAACCTCGATTATAGCTTCGGTTTCCCTGATATTTGATAAGAATTGATTGCCAAGTCCCTCACCTTTGCTTGCACCTTTAGCAAGTCCTGCTATATCAACAAAATCTACCGTTGAACAAACTATCCGTGCAGGATTAACAAGTTTCGCAAGTTTATTTAGTCTTTTGTCGGCTACCGGAACAATTGCTCTGTTTGGTTCAATCGTACAGAAAGGATAATTTGCCGCTTCCGCATTCTGCGCTTTCGTCAGCGCGTTAAATAATGTGGATTTCCCTACATTCGGTAACCCGACTATTCCTATGCTTAAACGCATTAATTAAATCTCCTGAAAGTATTTATAAAGACAGTGTTAAATATACTAAGATTTGTCAATAATCTTGGATTAATGAATCTTCTCTAAAAAGGTTTCTTTCTTTTGAAATAGGTTTAACTTCCGCTAATATTCATTATTCGGAAATTTTAAAAGTTCTTTTTAGATACTTCTCATTAATGGAGTTCCGGCAAAATAATGCATGCCTAAATATTAGAAATTTCTTCAATATGAAGGCATGATTTTAAAATGAATCGAATGTCAACAATAAAAAAAGAGGAAAGAACTATTTAGAAAATGAGTTTTTAGACCATACTCATTATTGTTAAATAATATTTCTAGCTCTCAAATCTTCCAATAATTTTTCATATCCGGTAAATTGCACTGCATCCCACCCAACCTTTTTAGCTCCTTCTACATAATCAACGACATCATCGATAAAAATATGTTCGCTTGAAAGTTTAGTAGTGAACTTCTCAACCGCACGATAAATTTTTTTTTCAGGCTTTATTGCATTCACTTCATAGGAGAGAACAAGTTTATCAAAGTATCTTAAAAATCCGTTATCATTCCAACCGTATTTTCTATGAATGGAATTTGTATTTGAAAGCAGCACAAGCATATATTTTTCACGAAGTACCGGAAGGAGTGATGCAACCTGTTCGTTAACAATAAATATTTCCGAATATATATGACAAAAAGCTTCACTATCTATTTTATTATCAACAGCATTTAACATCAGTCGAAGAAATTCTTGTTCCGGCATATCGCCGCGTTCAAATTTTCGATGAATATCATAATTTGATTCATAAAAACGATAGAATTTATTCCCTAAACCGTGCTCAACATCATTTAATTTTTTTATTATTAAATCATAATCAAAAGGTATTAAAACATTTCCGAGATCGAAAACAATTACAGAGTATTTATTATTTCTCATAATTCCCTACAAATTTTTCCTTTCAATAATCTATAAACTAAAGATTAAAGATTATTTAATTCTAAAAACATCGTCATTAAACCCCGTATTAACTTTAATTGAATCTACTTTAAATTCTAAATGCTGCGAGCCTAATATCTGCTTAATTAAAAATGGATATTTAACACCTTTAATATTCCTATAATCTTCAAATTCCATAACCTGATTAAAAATTCCTTGTAAAGTTTTTACTTTTTTAATTTCTCGAATTTTTAAACCGGTTTTAGAATCATAGTATTGGATCCATTTAAAACCGGAAGGGAATATTAATTCAACTTTATATGCATTAATACCGTTTAATTTCTTCGTTCCTTTAAATTGCAGCTTTATTCCAAGGGAATCAAGTTTCAGCATAAGGCCCAAAACAGATTCATATTTTAACTCTTCAAGCTCAGAACCTTTAAATTCCATCTGTTGTCCACCTGCTGTCATAATTTCCTTTCCATTATCATAATAAATATTTTGAATCACTGAACCAATGTGGACTTCTTGTTTAAGCTTATTAGGAATTTTTTGATAAATAGTCATCTTCACGGATAATCCTCGAGTTTCACCGCTTAAATAAATAATTCGATCTTTAATTTCATTTAATTTTTTTCGCCCTCCTATCGCACGTATATAATCATCTATTATTAGAGAAGCTGTAATTGAAGACGGATTTTTAGGATTGATACTATCTTTGGATGTTAAAACGTAGTTGAATAAATTTGCATAATTATCTTTTTGGTTTAAAATAAAACTACTCTTTAAAAACCATAAAACTCTAAAATTAGTCGATTCGCTTATTGCCGATGCAGGTTTAATATTCATCAAAATCAGTATTATAAAAATTATTTTATTCATATCGATTCAAGGTAAGATTAATTAAAAAATATTCTACAAATCAAATTTAAATATAATAACATAAACGAATTGTAAAATGAGTTACAATGAAAAATCGACGGATATTTTAATAGCGGATGATAAGCTCAAATAAGGAATAAATGGAAAATAACATAAAGAAAGTATTAAATTTACAGACGTTTATCAGGTCTTTTTTATCATAGCTTTCAACTTAAATATTTTTGGGAAAAAATTACTTCTTGAAAACTAAATTAGCAAAAGCTAAAAATTGATTGTTTAATAAATATATAATACGTAAAAAAAGCCGGCGGGAGTTATTCATATTTGATGTAATAGAATCTCTGCCATTCTCCATATAAAAAAAGCGCTCGATAGAGCGCTTAATAAATGCAAGTTCTCAAAATATTTTTTTAGTTTTTCGGTCTTGCTTCACTAACGATAATATTACGACCGTTGAGTTCAGACCCATTTAAAGATTCGATTGCCTTACTTGCATCGGTTTCGTTTTCCATTTCAACAAAACCAAATCCTCTAGATCTACCGGTCTGACGATCGGTAATTACTTTTGCAGAAACAACAGTACCATGAGATTCAAAAGTGGATTTTAAGGTATCGTCATTTACTGACCAGGGAAGACTTCCCACAAAAAGTTTTGTACTCACTAACTTACCTCTAAAAAATAATTAATAAAACACATCGGTTTTTTAAGCCGTACATCAATATAGCATTTTTTTTTAAATAAACAAAATTTTCCCGCTTACAATTTTTTATTATTGATGTATATCTATAAAGATCATTCCCAAATCTTTGAAGTTTATATTCTAACAAAAATTAAAACGTTTTCAGAAAAGAAATACATTTAAGAGGAGACAACCAGGAATTTCTAAAAGTTTTAACGGATGAATGTAAAAAATTAATTAAAAAGTGAATTTATTGCTTGTAATAAATTTTGAATACTAACTATTTCAATTTTATTAGAATATTCCAATGATTTCAAATTATTGTACGGTATTAAAATTTTTTTGAATCCTAACTTTTCAGCATCTTGAATTCTTTTCGCTACATGGCTGACACTTCTTACCTCTCCTCCAAGTCCAACTTCACCTATTATAACCGTTTTGTTATCAATAACTCTATTTAGAAGGCTTGACGCAATACTGCAGCAAACGGCTAAGTCGACTGCCGGCTCTGCAATTTTAATTCCACCGGCTATATTAATAAAAACATTGTTGGATGAAAACCTCAAGTTTCCTCTTTTTTCAAGTACCGCAAGTAATATTGATAATCGTCTTTGATCAAAACCGGTAGTTACTCTTTGTGGATATCCGAAATTTGAAGGAGTTACTAATGCTTGTACTTCCAGCAAGATTGGTCTGGTACCTTCCATGCTTGACGTAACAGCAGAGCCTGAGGTTTCTTGTTCCCTTTCGCTTAAAAATAATTCACTTGGATTTTTCACTTCAACCAAACCGCCTTCTTGCATTTCAAATACACCTATTTCATTTGTATTCCCAAATCTGTTTTTCTGAGCCCTTAAAATCCTGAAAGCTTGATGTGATTCTCCTTCAAATTGGATTACAGTATCCACAATATGCTCCAGGATCTTTGGACCGGCAATCATCCCCTCTTTTGTTATATGACCAATTATTATCACGCAAAAATGACTTTTCTTTGCAATTTCCATCAAGGCTAACGTACATTCTCGTATTTGTATAATTGAACCGGCTGCATTTTCAAGTTCGTTTCTATGTATTGTTTGAATAGAATCGATTATAACTACAACCGGCGAAAGTTTATTTATGGTAGTTATGATTGGACTTAAT
>CAJXGP010000186.1 GCA_913053915.1 uncultured Ignavibacteriales bacterium
GTGAGAAGTATATTCACACAAACAAACATCGGTAATCACCAGCAAATTCTTTACTTCTGCTTTTATAGCTCTCACAGCTCTTTGGATTATGCCGTTCGGATCGTATGCTTCGGAACCAAACTCGTCTTTGCGTTCGGGTATTCCGAATAAAATTATTGCAGGTATCCCTAAAGATTCTACTTCTTTACACTCTTCAACAAGATTATCAATAGAAAATTGAAATACACCCGGCATTGATTTAACAGGGTTTTTAACTTTCTTCCCCGGGACCACAAATAAGGGATAAATCAAATCATTTTTTGAAAGTTCCGTCTCACGAACCATATCTCTTACTATAGGATTATAACGTAAACGTCTTAATCTTTTCATCGGATAAACTGCCATTTTTTTCTCCTTTCCAAATTTTTATGCCTTTCCCATCCGCTTCGATAGCAACTATTCTTGCCCCTGAGCTTTTTCTTTACTTTCAACAGAGGCACATAGTTTTTTTATTTTGTTGGTCAATACTTGTGAATTTTTAATACAATCACCGACAGATATACCGCCGCGATAATTACCGCCCAACAGTATCCCAGGATTTTTCTTTTCAAAGTCATTAAAATAATTTTCATGCTCAATATAACCGGTATTATATTGAGGAATTGCTTTTTGCCAAAATTTAAACGTACTAAAAACCGGTTGGAATGTTATACCCATTATTTCGTGAAACTCATTTAATACTTTTTTGAATAACGCTTCTCTATCTGCAGAGATCACTTCAGGATTTCTAGCGCCACCGATAAACAAAGTAAACGATGATTTATCATTTTCGGACCGATTTTCAAAAATAACCGAACTCCATATAGCACCCAAATACGATTTATTCTCCTTGGAAGGAATTAAAAATCCAAATCCATCAAGAGGCTGTTTTATTGATGATTTTTCATAACCGATATAAAGGACATAAACCGGAGGATAAAAAATTCCGGAAAGATGCATCGCTAATTTTTCATCAATGTTCTTAAACAAAGATGCAGCCGCATAAGCCGGTATGGCTGACAATAAAATATCACACTCTGTAGTTTTTACTATTCCTTGATGAGTATACGTTATTTCATAACCATTCCCTTTTTTCTCAATTCCATTAACTTCTGCTGAAAATATAACTTTATCTCTCAATTCCTTTGCAATTGCCTTTGGTAAAGTTTGCATACCGCTTTTAAAGGAAAACATCTTTGCGCTTTGCTTCGGTTTCTCTTGCCGATGTTTTCTTTCTTTCATACTTTTTATTGCACCTACAATTAACCCACCGTATTTCTCCTCAAGAGCATATAATTTTGGGAAAGCCGATTTCACGCTTAATTGATCCGGGTTACCTGCATACACTCCGGCAACAAAAGGATTAATTGCATAATCGAGGAATTCTTTTCCCAACCTTCTTTTAACAAATTCGGAAATACTTTGATAATAACCATCCCGCGAACGTCCGATAAGTGGTTCCGCAAGCAATCTTAGTTTTGCTTTACCTGAAAACAATTTGGTTTTGAAAAACATAGACGGATTCATTGGAAGAGGATATAAGCGGTTATTTTTTAAAATATATCTTTTATTTCCTTTTTTGTTTGCATAAATCAGTTCGTCCTGTAATTTGAGGTCTTCTATTAATTGCCCGATAAGCGGTGTTGTTTCAAGGCCACTGTTCGGTCCGTAATCGATTAAAAAACCGTTTTTAGAAACACTAACCATCGATCCGCCGGCAACGTCATTTTTTTCGAGAACCGTAATTCCGTATCCTTCTTTATTAAGAAAATGCGCGACAGACAAACCGGAAATTCCCGCTCCAAGTATTAAAATTTTTTTGTTCATGTTATAATATATTTTCTAATTGTTTAACAATAATATTTGAGACTTATCCAAAAAAGGTATTTTTCAAATTTTCGAATTTCGAATATTAATAAATATCAAAACTTTTTCAAAAGAAAAACGCTTTCTTAGAGGAGACTCATAATTTAAACCGTTCTCGAATATTTAGAAGTATCTTCCTTCCTTTCAATATATCCGTCTAAATTCATTGCAATATTTCTTATAAGCAATTTACCCATTTGAGTTACTTCGATTTTATTGTCTGTCACAATTACTAATTCATCCTGTTCCATTTCTTTAAGATTATTCAAGCCCCAATTAAAATACTGTTTGAAATTTATATTATATTTTTTTTCTATATTTGCAAATTCCAATTCAAAATTGCACATTAGCTTCATAATAACCTCACGTCTGAGTATATCATCGTCATTCAAGCGATAACCTCTTGCAACCGGAATTGTTTCATTATCCAAAGCTAAAAAATACTCCCGTTCGGTTTTATAATTTTGCGCATACACGTCATGCAACTGACTAATACCGGTTATTCCCATCGCGTAAAGGTCCGTTCCTGAACGGGTACTATAACCTTGAAAATTTCTATAAAGTTTTTTTTCTCTCAGAGCAATCGCTAATTCATCGTCCGGTTTTGCAAAATGATCCATCCCGATAAAAACATAGCCGGCATTGGTAAGTTTTTCAATTGTCATTTTCAGAATTTCAAGTTTCATTTCGGGTAAAGGAATATCTTCCGGATGAATTAATGCTTGATGTTTTTTCAGCCATGGAACATGAGCGTAATTAAAGACCGCTATCCTATCGGGAGATATATTAATTATTTTATCAACGGTCTCGATAAAAGTATCTACGGTTTGAAATGGCAATCCGTACATAAGGTCCAAATTAATGCTGCTGAATTCCAGTTCTCTTATCCATTGAACAGTTTGCTTGGTAATACTCTCCGGCTGAATTCTATTGACGGCTTTTTGTACTTTATCGTTAAAGTCCTGCACACCCATACTGATTCTGTTAAAACCATTGTTACGCAGTGCTTCAAGATGTTCTCTTGTTAATTCACGTGGGTCTATTTCACATCCGTTTTCCGAATCGTCTTTAAACTCAAAACTATCTTTAATATAAGACGCGAGATCGTTTATTTCATCGGGTTTCAAATGAGTCGGGGTTCCACCTCCCCAATGTAGTTGAGTTACCTTCCGATCCGGTAAAATATACGACCTGACCAAATCAATTTCTTTCTTTACATAATTTATATATTCCTTAACACGATTTCTATTGCGTGTAATAATCATGTTACAACCGCAAAAATAACAAAGTGTATCGCAAAAGGGTAAATGGAAATAAAGGGAAAGATCAGGCAATCCCACGCCGTAGTTGGTTTTTATTATTTCATCCAAATAATTTTCATGAGTAAAGCTCTCGTTAAAATGCGGAGCGGTGGGATAGCTAGTGTAGCGCGGTCCAGGTTTATCGTACTTTTTATATTTCGCTAAATCTATTTCAAACATTTTCATCACCTTAAATTTTATGCATCTTCGAATTATTCAAAAAGAGCAATTAAATTTTCCTAATAGTTATTATGGGTGAAATGATTTACTTTCATCCTTTACAAAATTAACAAAAGCTTTAGCATTTTCAGGATCGACATCGGGTAAAATACCGTGTCCAAGATTAAATATATGCCCGCTACCTTTCCCGTATGAAGAGAGAATTCTTTTCACTTCTTCTTTAATTTTTTCTTTCGGTGCATAAAGTATGGTTGGGTCCATGTTACCTTGCAATGATACCTTTGCACCAATTTTATTTCTTACTTCTCCGAGTTCAATCGTCCAATCAATTCCTACAACATCAGCACCGGAATTAGCAATCTCTTCAAGTTTTGAGTGAACACCTTTAGAAAAAACGATCACCGGTTCATCGTTTCTTTTTATTAATTCAATAACATATTTAATATATCTAAGCGAAAATTCTTCATAATCTTTCGGTGATAAAATACCGCCCCATGTATCAAATATTTGTACTGCATCTGCACCGGCTTCAATTTTTGCAGAAAGGTATTCAGTCACTGCTTTTGATAGTTTATCTAACGCAATATGAGCCAACTTCGGTTCATTGTAAATAAATTTTTTAATAGAACAACAATTTTTTGAGCCTTTCCCTTCGACCATGTAAGTCAAAAGAGTCCAAGGTGAACCGCTAAAACCGATTAAAGGAACAGCGCCGTTTAATTGCCGTTTTGCCAAAGAAATTGCATCTAATACAAATTTCAAATCTTTCTCAGGTTCCACTTGTTTTAAGTTTTTAATATCATCACTTGTTCGAAGAGGCTTATGGAAAACAGGACCTTTGCTTTCAATCATTTCGAATTGCATTCCCATAGCTTCAGGGATAACAAGAATATCGGAAAAAATAATGGCGGCGTCAACACCAATTAATTGCACAGGTTGGATTGTAACCTCCGCAGCTAATTCCGGAGTTTTACACATTGTTAAAAAATCAGCTTTTTCACGAATTGCTCTATATTCAGGTAAATATCTTCCGGCTTGTCTCATTATCCAAACAGGTGTTCTTTCCAACGGTAATTTTTTACATGCCCTTAAAAATAGATCGTTTTTTAAGTTATCCAAATTTTCTCCTATGTTTAACACTTAAACCGGTAAATCAATTTTTTCAATTTTATTTTTTATAATAACCGACAATTGCCTTTGCCAAACCATCAATCGTGTATTCGCTCGGCATGATATTTACTTTAACTTTTTTCATTTCAATGGTTAATTTAGTAGTAGGACCAATCGCCGCTACGTCATAATCTTTAAAATATTCTATAGGATTTTTAATATCCAGGATTTTAAGAAAATTTTCAAAATTAAATATTCATATATACCAGATATATGAACTTTTTTTCAATAACAGCAATTATAATAAGCGGAGTAATGACTATTTCCAATGTATTGTTACCACGAAATTTTCCTGCTATTCTCTCTATTATTTCTGAAGCTTTTTTAAATACATTATCTTTTGTGCTTATACTATGTATGTATCCTATCACTGAGAAAAACATTATGTAACTTATCAGATTGTCAAAAACAAATAGATTCTGAAAAAAGTATCCCGCTAAAAGTCCTGTTAAAATACTTTTACTTGTTACAGACCATGTTCCAATTCTAAACCACAAAAGATATATTGCCGTGGCAAATAAAGAGAGATAAGCCAAAAGTCCCAATATTCCACCCACTATCAGCCAATCAAAAAACACATTATGCGCTCGATCAAACCATGGCTCTTGCGCGTACATTCCAGGATTATAATATTTATTGAATACGAAATTAAAATTCTCTTGCCCCCACCCTAAAATAGGGTGTTCTTTAAATCCTTCAAGCGCCATTCCCCATATCATAAAGCGGGATTTCGTTGTTGTTTCTGTGAGAGATATAGACGAGAAACGACTTAACACATTAGAACCTTTAACAAACTTCGTGTTTTTTATTAATCCAAATCCTGAAACTAATATTATTGTCTAATAAGTATTATCCCATCAAAGTGCAGAGTAAGTTCTACAAATTAGCTTTG
>CAJXGP010000187.1 GCA_913053915.1 uncultured Ignavibacteriales bacterium
AATCACCTAATATTTTGGTATGTTCAAGACTTATCGATGTAATAAGTACTCCTTCAGGATTCAGACAATTGGTCGCATCTAATCTACCTCCTAAACCGGTTTCAATAATTGCAAAATCTACCCTTTGGTCGGCAAAATAATTAAAAGCAATCGCAGTAGTCACCTCAAAAAATGTTAATTTAAATGCATCGATATTTTCTGAATATTTTTCAACGAAACTTGCAACATATTCGTCGGGAATCCGGACATTATTGATTACAATTCGTTCATTAAATTTAATAAAGTGAGGAGAAGTATATAAGCCCACTTTAAGATCAGACTCCATCAAAATAGATGTAATAAAAGAAGCCGTACTACCCTTCCCATTTGAACCGGCAATATGAATAGTTTTTATTTTTTTTTGTGGATTATCAATAATATTCAAAAACTTCTGAATATTATCAAGCCCCAGCTTCATTCCGAATGTATGTAAAGAAAATAATTTTGATAGTGCAGCGTCTATATTCATAAAGTTAAGTTTTAAGTGAACCGGTTATATCGGACAGCTTCCCGATACGTTCATTGATACAATAATTTTCCAACTCTTTTAAAATTTCTTTTGATGCAGAAGGATTTATAAAATTCAATGTACCTATTTGAACCGCTGACGAGCCGGTAATCATAAATTCTATAATATCCTTCCATCCCATAATTCCTCCGATACCTAAAATCGGTATATCAACATTCTGATAAATTTCTAAAACTTTTGCAAGAGCAATAGGCTTAATTGCAGGACCACTGAGACCGCCGGTAATATTGGAAAGTTTCGGTCTTCTAGTGAAAATATTAATAGAAGTACCCACCAATGTATTTATCGCCGAGACGGCATCCCCACCTTCTTTTTTAACTACTTTCGCAAATTCGGAAATATATGAAACATTGGGAGATAACTTTATTATTAAGGGTTTCCGCGTTGCGGCTCTCACCTTTCCGGTTATTTCTCCAACTGCTTTAATATCATTTCCAAACTGTAAACCACCCTTTTTGACATTGGGACAAGAAACATTTATTTCAAAGCCTTTAATTGTTTCTTCGGCATTTAATATATTTACACATTCAACATATTCTTCAATTGTACCGGCTGCAATATTGCAAATCAAAGGGATATCAAATTTTCGAAGAAACGGAATTTTTTCTTTTAGAAACCGTTCTACACCTACATTTGCCAATCCAATCGCATTTAACATACCGGCAGGCGTTTCAACAATTCTTTGAGGTGAATTTCCTTTCCTAGCTTTAAGACTGAGTGATTTTGTAATTATGCCCCCTATTGTATTCAGATCTACAAATTCGGAAATTTCATTCCCGTAACCAACTGTGCCTGAAGCCAATATTATCGGATTCCTCAATTTTAACGTACCTATATTCACAGATAAATCAACTTTGCTCATATTATTACATCCTTAACATTAAATACAGGTCCCTCCTTACAGATCAATAAGTATTTATCTGATCTTTCCGATGACTGAATTGGACATCCTTGGCAAATTCCAAAGCCGCATGCCATTGCCGATTCAATGGAGGCTTCACATTCAAATTCATTCCGGATACAAAATTCTTTTAAGTTACGAAGCATAGCGTTTGGACCACATGCAAATATTTTTATTCGTTTTAATTTCAACATATCAATTTTGCTATTCAGTAACTCAACTATATTACCCTTAAAGCCTAATGAACCGTCGTCAGTTGCAACAGAGATATTTTTCATACCATGCATGATTACTTCTTTATATGTCTTACCCCCAATAAAACAATTAATATTTTTCCCCCCATCTAAAGCTTTAATGAAATAAGGAAATGGTGCAACTCCTAAACCGCCGGCAACTATTATTGCAGTATCATAATCCCCTTCAAGATTAAAACCGTGCCCAAGTGGTCCTATAATATCTATCAAATCACCCGCGTGTTTATGAGCCAACATTTTTGTACCTTCTCCCAAGATATTAAACATCAAATAAAAATAGTCGCCTTTAACATCACAAACACTAAACGGTCTTCTTAGCAGTGGATAAATTGTATCGGAAACTTTAACGTTTAAAAATTGTCCCGGTCTGATTTTAGAAGCAATTTCAGAACAATGTATCTTTAGAAGAAATATTTGATTATCTAATTCTATTACTTTATCAACATGCGCTTTAATAACCAGCAAGTTTTTTCTCTCATAAATTTCACGATAATAATAAAACGGCGTTTCTTACATAATGCAGGATAAGGCGGGTAATATCCTCAACCAATCAATTAACTATGAGTCCATTTTAAAAAGTTCTATAGGGTCATTCCGAAGGAGTGAGGCGACTGAAGAATCTTTTATTTTACAATGGATTAGAGAACCTTCACAAAGTTTACACTGCGAAGTGAATATGTTCAGAATGACACATCGGTACTTTTTAGAGTAAACACAACTATAAAAAATTAATGATTTTTTAATAAGTAAAAATAAGAATTATAAAAATAAGAATCGAGAATAATTCTTCATAAGAATAAAATAAACTAAATCTTTAGGATATTTTTTTAAAAACCGGTAATACATTACATATCGGCTTTTTAATTTCACGCTAAATCCGTGATATATTTTCATTTAGTCCTATGCAGGGAATAACGGTTCATAATCGTAATAAAAGTGAAATAATATTTTAAAAAGACAAATTTGTTATTTCAGATATTTCTTTTCCACCGCGGTTATTTTATCAAGCCTTCTTTGATGTCTTCCGCCGGCAAAATTAGAATTAAGCCAGGAATCTAAAATTGATTTCGCAGTTTCTTCCCCAATAGATTTAGCCCCCAGCGTTAAAATATTGGCATTATTATGTTTCCTAGCGCTCTTCGCAGTAAATTCATTATAACAATTAGCCGCCCTAATTCCGGCTAATTTATTCGCCGTAATTGCGGAAGGATTACCGGTAGCATCGATAATTAATCCGAAAGTGACTAGTCGCATTCTTACCTTTTCTGCAACCGACAAAGCATAATCGGGATAATCACAAGATTTTTCATCAAATGTTCCCATATCCAGAATTTTGAACCCTTTTTCCATCAGAATTTTTATTAGTACATTTTTTAATTTGAATCCGGTATGATCGCATCCTATTGCCACTTTAAACGGCGGAGCCAATTTCGAGTTTTCATTCAGAGGAGTTATAATTTCCACATCCACTTTAGAACTGATCGTCATCCCAAGCTCTTTAATTTTATCAAGGGCTAGTGGGGTAATAATTTCATTTTGACCCACGGGGAGTAATGAAATCCCTTGCTTATGGAGTTTTATAATATCAAGTTCAATATATAATTTTTTCATTATTCAAATAATAGTATGACAATAATAAAAATAGCATTGATTATTATTTTGTATCAATTCATATCCGATGACATAACATTTGAAAAAAATAATCCTGTTTTAAATTAGATAGATTCAAAAAGTAATAATTTTATTTAGCCGGAGATTTTCTAAAGAGCCAAAAATCGTCACTCTGAAAAAAGTGGAGAGTCTCATTTTAAACAAAATCAGAGATTCTCCGTCGCACAACTTCCTCAGAATGCCATTAAGAATTACGTTTTGATTAGTCTCATCACAAATGCTCGGTTAATTTATTCAATTTAAGATGATTAACTATTTTTTTGACCTCTTGTGTTTGATCTCTGCGGCAAACCAAAAGAGCATCTTTAGTATTTATAACAATAAGATTCTCGACACCCATAATAGCTGTAAATTTATCGGGAGAATAGATATAAGAATCGACCGTCATATCAGTAAAAATATTTCCAATTGCGACATTACCATCGCTATTTTTATTGGAAAGTTGATAAACTTCTTCCCAACTTCCCACGTCACTCCAAGTAAATGCGCCTTTGGTTAAATACACATTGTTTGATTTTTCCATTATGCCGTAATCGATGGAAATATTCTTTAACTGTCCATAAACACGATTTAAAGTTGCTTCATATTTTGAAGTGTAAAGCGCCTTTTCTATTTCTTTCAAGCCCTCATACAAATCAGGCATATGAAATTTCATCTCATTTAAAATTGAACTTGTTTTCCAAATAAACATCCCGCTATTCCAGAAGAAGTCGCCGCTTTCTAGAAATCTCACAGCGGTAGCATAATTAGGTTTTTCTGCAAAAGCAGACACTTTGAAAATATTACTGCAAACAACATTTTCATCTATTTGAATATATCCATAGCCTGTTTCGGGACGGCTTGGGGGAATTCCGATAGTTATTAGCCCATTTGAAGAAGAAGCGAAACCGGCTGCATTTTTTAATGTTTTATGA
This sequence comes from uncultured Ignavibacteriales bacterium, assembly GCA_913053915.1. The sequence continues at coordinate 4,309 of CAJXGP010000187.1, forward strand.
AATTCATCAATATCTTTTATTATATGATCGGCAGGTAAAATAATCGTTACGGCATCTTTTTGTTTATTTTTAATAATAATAGAAGCTAAACCGATACACACCGCAGTATTTCTGCCGAAAGGTTCTTCTACAATATTCTCTTTTGGAATTTCAGGTAATTGCTTTACGATTTCTTCTTTTTGAATTTTATTAGTTATAATATATATGTCTTCATTCTCAATAATTCCTTTTAATCTTCCAACCGTTTCTTGAATCATGGTTTTAACGCCAAAAATTTTCAATAGCTGTTTCGGCGTTTTTACTTTACTTCTCGGCCAAAACCTGGAACCAATACCGCCGGCAATAATTACCGCATATATTTTCATTTCTCGTTATTCCTTTATGTTTAGAGATTGTAATTTTTTCCCAAATTCTTCAGCCCTATTTAAATATTTAGAAATATCGACTTCTTTACCTTTTACTACGGCAACAATAACAATCAGGCAAGCACGCATTGCTTCAATTATTTCTTTACCGGGCATAAGTTCTCTTGCTCTAATCAAAAGTAAAGACTTCGATATTATTCGATGCATATTAGATATTATTTCAAAACCAATTTTAGATGATAATTCACTGTTTTGTTTCATTACATTTGCGAATTTTTTCAGATCTTCCAGGCTTACCTCATTCCTCACTAATCGTTTAAACATAGCATCTAGTGTTTTTATCGGCTTTAAAATTGTTTCTTCGTAATTTTCAAAGAGAAGATCATTATCAACTTTATCCTCCGATAAAATCATTTCCTCTTTCAATTTATCGCTTTTCATTTCTTCAGAGGTTTCAAAAGAAGATTCTTTATCGGGTATCCCCAACTTAATTATCATTGCTCTTTCCTTCTTTTGCATTAAACCTGATGAAGATTCACCGGAACTGCTTTTATTACTAGTATCAGGATTCAACTTATTCAATACTTGTTTGGCGTATCCGTTGACAATTAATCCTATGGCTTTTTCTTTGCCGATACAACGTTGCTGACAATAAAACAATTGGTCATCTGAAATTTTGGAGGTGGTGGCTTCATGTTCGACAATAGCCGTATCATTTCCCGTTTTTATGTAAGGGAA
>CAJXGP010000188.1 GCA_913053915.1 uncultured Ignavibacteriales bacterium
GCCAATTCTTCAATAGCGCGACTGGAATTTAATACGACTTCTCTTCCACTTCGGGCTTCATTGTCGGCACTTTTGGCCGCATCGGCCGCTGACGCGGCATTACTGGCAACTTCCTGAACCGTTGCCGTCATTTGATTCATCGCCGTCGCGACCTGATCAATTTCCGAAGATTGACTGTCGATATCTTTCTCGCTGTCGTTGGCGACGGAAGATAATTCTTCCGCAGCGGTAGCCAGTTGTGCGGTGGAATTAGAAACTTTGGCAATGACATTGTGCAATTTTTCATTCATGCTATTGATAGCTTTACCCACTTGAGCTAGCTCATCATTGCTACTGGATTCATAATCAGCTGTGGTCAAATCACCATTCGCAATGGCGTTGGCGCGAACAATCATGTTTTGTAGTGGAACGGAGATCATACGCGCCATGTAATAGGCAATACCAATACCGATGAAAATTGAAATCAAGATGCCTAAGATCATGACCGTGATCATTGTATTTGTTTCTGAGTCCAACAACTTAGTATCAGCAGCCATTAATTTATCCTGTGAAACACGCATTGCTTGCAGAATATTCTTTATCGCCTTGGCCTTTGGGGCCGCTTTGGTACCTAACCAATAATTTGCCTTGTTCCAGTCTGGTGCAGAACGTAGAGCAAACATTTTATCGGGTAGCGGTGAAAATTCGGTACGATATTTTTTGTAGTTATTCCATGCTGTTTTTTGCGATGAACTAAAGAGTGACGTCATATCCTTTATCTGTCTAAATCGCGTAATATTTACTTTCCATCGGGCAAGGAAATTGTCTCGGAATTTGGTGTCACCTGATAACAGGTAGGCACGAATATTGGCAAGGCCCACAGCGAATGAACCCCGGCTATCCGCCAGTAGTTTTAACAGTTTCTTTCTTTGTGGGGAAGCTTCGAGTCTGGATTCTTCATCAATCATGGCGCTGATATTTTTCAGAATTTTCCCGGCACGTGGTGCGGCTTCGGTGAGTAGTAAATTGTATGCCTCGATGTTCTCTTTGTTATGCGCGATTGTTTCTATTTCTTGTTGTGCCTGTCGAAATTCCTTTACGAGGCCTTCCATGTTATTCAGGTGTTCTATGTTAGCGGGTACGGTCCAGTTTTTGGCAAATTCACGGAAATTATCCATGGATCCATCAATTTTTTTCCAGCCTTTAAGACGTGCATTTTTAAATATCTCAGCTTTCTTGGGGTTTTTGCCCAGAATCATGTAGCCACGTAATCCGGCCAGTGACTGATTAATGCCATCTTCCAGGAGCATTCCTGCCTGTACCGTCGGAACACGTAATTTCGTGACACGATCTTGTATCGATGCTGTGCTATAAACACTAAAAACGCTGTTTATTGAGATGCCAGATACAATCAACAAAATAAGCCCAAATCCCAACAGAAGCTTCTTACTTACCGATAGATTGATCTTCATTATCTTTTTCATTCCCATAATAAAATATGTGTTGATTGTGTCTGGATAGTGTTTCGTGGAGGTGCGAAAAATGAATCAGACATAGCCATTAAGAGACATTAACGGGTTATAAATCTAAAACTTTAATATTCAGTGGATTCCGGGATAATACGTAACATTTGTTAATCAACAGGATCGAAATGACCCTATTTATAGTCTCAACCTTTACCGCATCTGGATTCTGACGAGTCAATAACCCGACAACTGTATTGCCGTGTGGTTGAAAACATTTATTCTGCAGGGTATATGTTACACAGGCGGCAGCTTTTAAATTTACTCAGGTTCATGACTGGGTCGCATCTTTTTATAATAGTTAATCAATCCATTGGTGGAACTGTCGTGGACTGAAGTTGGTTCGGGGCCGTCGAGTTCATCTAAAACAGTTTTGGCGAGTTGTTTACCTAACTCAACACCCCATTGGTCATACGAATTTATATTCCAGATAATGCCCTGGACAAAAAATTTATGTTCGTACATGGCGATCAAGCGCCCAAGTGAAACGGGGTTTAAGGTATTAAACAGGATTGTATTGGTCGGTTTGTTACCGGGAAATACTTTGTTGGGCAGTAAAATTTCCATTAATTCTGCCGAGATGCCTTCCGCTTCGAGTTCGGTTTTCGCTTCCTGTTCGGTCTTACCGCGCATGAAGGCCTCTGTTTGAGCAAAGACGTTGGCCATTAAGACACGATGGTGGGAACGAATGCATTGCCAGTTGGTTATCGGTGCAATGATATCAGCCGGAATAAGTTTGGTACCCTGATGCATTAATTGATAAAAGGCATGTTGTCCGGTGATACCCAGTTGTCCGAAGGCAACGGGGCCGGTGCTGTAATTTACCACGTTACCGTTTCGATCGATGCGTTTGCCGTTACTTTCCATGTCGCCCTGCCTCAGATAGTCGGGCAGGTAACGTAGATGTTGATCGTAAGGCAGAATCGCATAAGTTTGTGCTTTAAAAAAATTGTTATACCAGATCCCCAGCAACGCCAGAATAACCGGCATATTCTTTTCGATGGGGGTGGTTTTAAAATGCTGATCCATGGCATGCGCACCATCGAGCATTTCTTCAAAACGATCCATGCCGATATACAGGGCAATCGGCAGACCAATGGCAGACCATAAGGAATAACGTCCCCCTACCCAATCCCAGAACTCAAACATATTTTCTTCGAGAATGCCGAATTCAACTGCCTTTTCCCGGTTAGTAGTTACCGCAACAAAATGACGTGAAACCGCTTTTTCATTGTTTGTCAGTTCCATAAACCAGTGACGCGCACTGTATGCGTTAAGCATGGTCTCCTGTGTGGTAAAGGATTTTGAGGAAATAATAAATAATGCTGACTCCGGGTTCACCGCTTTCAATATTTCGGTCAAATGGGTGGGATCGACGTTGGAGACAAAATGGACATTCATGCCTCGTTGGGCAAAGGGTTTCATCGAGTCACACACCACATGCGGGCCTAAATCGGACCCTCCGATGCCGATGTTAATAATATCCTTAATCATATCCGGAATTTTCTTCAATTTTTCATGAGGAGTGTTATAAGCGACCCCTATGCCGAACACTATGCGGCGGCGGTCCATCTTGCCGAAATTTTGAATTTTGGCGGCGGTTAATTCGTTATTTGACACCACCAATTCTTCCCCCTGCAAAGTTTGAATTCTGGTTGTTTTCATTCCTATCTTTTTAACAATACCCATATAATCGCCGATAATTATGAAATCACCAACCTTAAACGGCTTATCAAAATAAATTGACACGGCGCTGAATAAATCGCTCAAAATATTTTGAAGAGCCAAGGCGATTGCCAGACCGCCGATGCCAAGCCCGGCGATCAGCGAATTTATATTATAACCGAAATTTGACAAAAGAAGCAACGCGGCCACAAGCCATAAAGAAAATTTAATAACCGCGCTTAACGCGTTAATTATTCCGGCGTCATACCCTGCCGACTCTTCTTTTTTTCTTTTTTGAATAATTTTTTTCGCGCCCACATCAATAAATTCCTGTGTTACCTTTACCGTATAATAAACTATGGCTATAAGAATAGCGTAATACGACCACCGGCTCAAAACTTCTGCCGTGTTTACAAAATTAAGCCCGACATATAAGGATATTAAAACATAAAACGGCCAATGAATCGCGTTAATAGCGTTAACGACAATATCGTCAATTTCTGTTTTTGTTTTTTTTGACCAGCCTGTCAATTTAGCCATAATGACGGCTTGAAAAATTTTCAGCCCCGCCATAACGGCAAAAAATACGATAATGGCGATTAGCCAAGCATAAACCGTATTGCCTAAAAATGAAATTTGTAAATTTTGATTGCTAAAAATTTGTGTAAGCATAGTATTATATTTATTTTATTTTATTAATTTTTTTAATTCACTCTCCGCTTTTTTTAATTTATCTTTTTCCATATTAACCACCTTCTCCGGCGCCTTAGAAACAAACTCATTGTTCCCCAATTTCATTATAGCGTTTTTTATAATTTTTTCCAAATTTTCAATTTCTTTTTTAATTCTCTCTTTTTCTTTTTTCTCGTCAACGGCGCCGATTAAATAAATTTCAATCTCACCCGCGGTAATATATATGGCATTTTTAATTTTAGGCCCTTTATTCCTAATATCTAAATCACTTATCCGCGTCCGTAAATTTTTAATCAATTCCGCCTGCGGTTCAATCAAGTTCTTTTGCTTGCCGGCGTAAATAACCGCTTTAATTTTTTTAGCCGGTTCTACCTTATTTTCCGCGCGCGCGTTGCGAATGGCGGTAATGATATTTTTAATCAGCTCAAAATTTTTAATCCCCCCAACCCCCTTTATCAAGGGGGCTTTTTCAAGAGAGCCTGCCCTGAGCTTGCCGAAGGGGGGTTGGGGGATTATTTTTTCCGGCCAGTCTTCTATAATTAACATTTTGTCATTTCCCATCTCTCCCCAAATTTTTTCCGTCACAAACGGCATAAACGGATGCCAAAGTTTTAATAAATTTTTCAGTATATAAACTAATATTTTATTTTTTTCTTCATTTGTTGCATTTTTATATGCATTTAAAATAATCAGAGTGATTTTACCTTCATATAAATCACCATATTTCTGTTTACCAAATGCTTTGTTATCTGCTGTTAAATCTAGTATATCATCAATTATTTGAAAAGCAATCCCAGCAGGTGTTCCTATTTCTTCTATTATTTTAAGTATTTCGTCACTAGATCCAGCAGAAATAGCACCTAGTTGCATTGGTCCATAAACAGTATAATAACAAGTTTTGCTATTTATTATTTTAAAATATAAATCTTCATTAATATTTTCAAAATTCTTTTTATTATATATAAAATCAATATCTAGAAATTGTCCTTCTACTGTTTTCTCTAGAATATCTATAAATTTATCATAGATTAATGCTCCTTTCTTATTATTAATTAAATAATCTTTTAACATTTTCCACATAATAATATGTCCAGCATCACCAGCATTAACAGCAATTTCAAGGCCATATAATTTATTCAAAGATGTTTTTCCTCTTCTAAGTTCTGAATGATCTTCAACATCATCATGAACTAAAATCCAATCCTCAGACAATTGCATTGCTGCTGCAGGAATAATTAAATCCTCTATTTTCGCACCTAGCATTTGTCCAGTTAATAAAATAAGACCAGGCCTTCTATAACTTCCTTGCCTATCTGAATAATCACGTGTTATTTTATAATGTTCAATTGGATTCTTTATTTGCACATAATTGCAAATAGTAGAATAAATTTCTTGTCTATGCAATTGAATATATTCTTTAAAATCCATTTTATCGTTTTTTATTTTTAAAATCAAAATATAATATTTATTATATTTTTGTTATTCTACAGCATTTCAAAAATTTTGCTAAATAGTAATTATAAACTATTAGAAAATTCCTCAATT
>CAJXGP010000189.1 GCA_913053915.1 uncultured Ignavibacteriales bacterium
ATTACACTTTTTAGCCTTTCCGAAATCATTAGACCTCCAAATTAAGCGATTCTTTTAAATTTAGTATTCTTTCTTTATTAGTTTTTCTGCTGGGTTTACCTGCCGAACTTTTAATCAACCAACGGGGTGAAACCAAATATACTTTCGAAATTGTAACATCTATTTGCATACCGGCTTTTTTTATTTTGAGTCGTAATTTTTTTAGCTCTTCTTCACCGACTATTTTAGTTTCTGCAATAACGCTTATTACCTCACTGCCTATATACGGCTCATATTCTCCAAAAGCAACAACCCTGCCGGGAATTATATCCTCAATATTACTAACGGCATCTTCAATATCTTCAGGATAAATATTATTACCGGCAATTATTATAATATCATTTTTTCTTCCTACTACAAAAAATTCATCATTCCATTTAAACCCATAATCACCGCTATAATACCAACCGCCTTTTAAGACTTCCTTTGTTTTTTCAGAATAGTTTCGATAACCGTCAAACATTGAAACCGATTTAACAGCTATTTCACCTACCTTGCCTTCAGGCAAAATCTTGCCTTCATCACTTACAATTTTTATTTGACAGCCATCGATCGTCTTACCGGAGGAAACACAAATACGTGAAATATTAAGATTATCGGAAATAACCATATTTCCTTTAGCCAGTTCACTTCTATCAACCGAAACTTTAGTAACTTCTTTATCCGGTTCGCTTTGAGTTACTGCAAAGGTTGTTTCCGCCATCGCATAACAAGTTGCAATCGAATTAAACTTAAAACCGTATTTTTTTAACCGGTTATAAAATTTTTGATGGCTTTCGTCGCGTACCGGTTCACTGCAGTTAATAAGCATCCTCAAACTACTTAATGAAATATCTTCAAATTCGTCATCATGAATCTTTTCAGCCATCATATTAAATGCGAAATTCGGCACCCAACTAAGTGTGCCTTTCTCGGCGTTAATTATATCCAATAAAAGACCGGGAGCAATCACCCATTCAAATGTATTTATCTGAACGGTTGTAATTCCGGCTGCAACCGGCAAATGATAAGCGGCAATTAATCCCATATCATGATACAGCGGTAACCAACTAACAACTTTATCATTTTCATTCAATTTAATTGCCTTTGAATAATTAAAAATATGCAGCAAAACTTCTTTGTGAGATAAAACTACCGGTTTTTGAAGCCCGGTGGTTCCTGAAGAATGCTGTAATAAAGCAGGATCGGTAGATTGAATTGCAGCTCTCTCCCGATTTATTTCATTAATAATTTTAATACCGGTTTCATTAAAATTGATGATATTGTCAATCCACTCCAGCGGAAAAAACATACCTTTAATCGTACTTTTTCTATCGTCGGCTACCGGCAGTAAGATAGATTCCAAATCTTTTTCAGTTAGAATCCAATCCAATCCGGAACGTTGCAACATTCCCCGTATACCCTGCCTAAATTTATCTGGATGTAATCGGGGATTAGGATAAGCGAGGACTGCGGGAATGGCTCCGAGTAAAGAAACAGCAAAATAAATCGGGTGAAAATATTTATTATGTCTTATTATAATAGCACAGACTTCCCCCTTTTTAATAGAATGTTTTTTCAATATAACCGCAAATTTTTCCGCTGTTGAAATTAAACTGGAGAAAGTCCATCTAAAAGGCGTTCCGTCAACACTCCAATGAACAATTGCATCTTTATCGGGATATAAACCGGCGTTTCTGTACCATCTATCTATTAATAGTTCATTTTCGTTAAATGTAGTTAAATTCATTGGGTTGATATAAATTGTCAATAAAAACTACTTTGAATTATTATATGCGTCGATTATTGCACCTGTAAGCATTTTGGCAATTTTCTGAGCGCCTTGTAAAGTTACATGTGTATAGTCTTTAAAAGCTAAAGGAGGATTTGCATTTACCCAAGCATTCATCGAGTTTCTTCCACCCATTGCTTTGAATAGATTCCAAAATGCAACGTTTGTCTTTTTCGCAATATTTTTTTGTACTTTAATTAATTTCAGAACATTTGGATTAGTAACGAATCTATATCCTCTTTTCATGCTTTTATCGCCGACGCCGATAATTAAAATACTAGTTCTAGGGAATACATTCTTTAAATGATTAACAACTTTAATCATTTCTTTTTCATACCACCCATAATCATTTGAACCATAGCCTATCATATTCAGACCAAAATTTAGTATGATAAATTTATAGTTCAAATAATGAGCAAATCCTTTTAAAATATTTTCGGAAATATCATCCAGCGATACTCCGGAGTTTCCCCGTAAAGGAAAATTATCAACATATATTCCGTTACCGGATTCCAGGCTAACTCCAAAAAAATGAGCTTGATTAGGCATGGTAGCGAAAATTTTTACAGTTGTAACATTACTCGGTGCTTTTAACAAAAGTTCATGTACGTTTGAGTCAGGTTGAAGTTCGGCCGACTTTTCTCCTTTATTATCAAACGAATATTTAATTTTAGACGGCTTAGCATCATTATAAAATAATCTGACGGTACTGAATGATTTTACCGAACTTAAGAAATCAGTTGCATGATATTTTACCCAACTATTAGCTTTTGGAATGGCTACGAATCCACTTATACCGGGTTGAACACTGCCGGTACCTCCGTCTAATATTGAATATGTTTTCCAATTATCCGAAAAACTCTGTTTTGTTGTGGTCCTGAATGTAATATCCTGAGAGGTAATAGATAAAAATCCCGCTCCTTCACCACCGAACTTTTGTTGCAACTCTTGTCTGATATTGGCTGTTATCAAATCTCCTTCTATTTCCGAATCACCATAATGTGCTATTCTGACTTTCTCGAATTTAGTTTTTTTCAATGCATCAAAAAAATATTTCATCTGCAATACATCACCGGTTAATTCTTGATGTGAAGAAACTTTTCCGGTATCAAAACTTCTACCGGCTTTAATGGTGTTTTTATTTTTGTCGGGAAGAAATACTTTAATAACATCGGGAATTAAATTAAACGAAATCGATGCCGAAATAACATGACGACGGTTCACATTTGAAACAGTATGCTGTAGATTTCCACTATTATTATTCATTCCGCTATTTATTGGAATCGCTGGAGAATAATTTTGCAGATTCATGCTTAATACGGAATCAGGTCTAATATCCATAAGTAAATCAACCGGCTTTACGGAATAACCTAAAATTGTAAGATTTTGAGGCAAGTAGGATAAAGCAATTAACATTAATATCGTTAATCCTATTAATATTAACGGCTTATTCAGTTGATTTTTAAATATTTTCATCTATTAACCTTTTATATATTTATATTTTAAGTTTTTTTATAAATCGTTTCAAACCTTCGAGATTTTTATAATCATCTCCTTCCAGTAAAAAGACACGGAACAGATGTGTACCAAATTAATTCATCATGAATGTTTCATCTCTTAAAACCGGAAAAAGTATCATTTTGAAAGTAAAAAATTATTAGAGCTTCTGCAAAATAAACGTTCTGTTATTTCGAACCCGTTTTTTGGGTGAGAAATCTTTTGATTATTGCATATATTAAGAGATTTCTCCCTTCGGTCGAAATGACAAATCGTTCAAATGTCTTATTTTGCAAAAACTCTATTATATACTTATTTAAATTCAAAATTAAATCCGAATCAAAAATGACCAGCCTCATAAACTAAATACCCAATTTAGATAATTCTTTTTCAATCTCCTTTCGCCAGATTGCATAACCGTTTGCATTCAGATGAACTCCATCAAAAGTTAAATTGTCCATTAAAAAATCATTAGTCGACATCTTTTTATTAAGGTCTATAAAATCAATATTATTTTTCTTAGCAAAATCTTTTAATAATCTATTCAATTTAGTTACTTGTTTATTTCTACCGGATGCATCGGGATATCTCGAAGCGACATATAAAGTAGATTGAATAACAACTTTAATGTAGCGCGCTTGCAATTTTCTAATTAAGGTAACGTACTCTTGGAAAATATTTTCCACCGGATTCCAATTATAAATATCATTTATTCCACCCATAATAAAACACACTTTAGGATGTAATTTAGTCACATAATATAATCTATTTAAAAATCCTTCCAACACATCACTGGTAATCCCCTCTCCAACTACATCGGTTCTTCCCAATAAATCAGCCCAATTTACTCCATGGGTTATTGAATTTCCGAGCATCACAATATTCGCATGTTTAACCTTGTAAATTTTGTACAAACCCATTTGTTGTATATAATTTGGATTTTTAAGATATCTCAAAGTGTCCTGCGCATACGAAAATTTATTAGGTGATGCTTTAGAATTAATGGAAAAAGCAATAGAAAGTAAAATGAAAGAATATAAAAAGGATTTCATAATCCAGGCAAAAAATAATTACTTAAAATAAATTTGTATATAATATAAAAAAAATCTTGCAATTAATTAAAGTTGAAACGAATAAAAATTTTGCGGTTATGATTTTACGAATAGCATCATAAAAAATATAACCGGAGAAAAATAAAAAATGGAACTATGGAGTAATTCAAATGAAATATCTTAAAATGGAAAATCCTATTTCTACTACTTTATAACGCGGCAAGTCGCAATTATAAATTAAGGCTTCTGCAAAATTAAATATTTAATTATTTTGTCATTTCGACCGTAGGGAGAAATCTCTAGATATACTCTTTAAGGGGTGGGATAAGTTATTCTATTCCACCCCTTAATATTTTCCCAAAACAAATTTGGCGCTCCGGTATTCCACACCGGCAAAGGTACAAAATTACCGGGCGGTATCGAATACCCCGTTTTTTATTCATTATTTAAAAATTCACAATTAATAGGTATTTCCGGTTTAACGAGTAAAGTATCTTCTTTTAAAAGGACAACTTTTCCCAGCGCCATTCCTTTCTTTTTTAATACATACTTTTTTAATGTGTAAGAAACCGGGGTTAATTTTGAAGTTTTCGCTTTACTGTGAAATGCGGCAATAGAAGCAGCCTTTTTTAGTACCGTTTTGGGTATCCCTTCTTTTTTATTATCAACTCTTAAAACTACGTGAGAACCTGAAACACTTCTGGCATGAAACCAATAATCATTTTGTTTGGCAAATTTTGTAGTCAACAAGTCATTATTTTTACTGTTTTTTCCGACAAATAGATTGAATTTACCATCAATTAAGTAGTGTTTAAATTTAGATTTAATGTTATCACTAATATTTTTATTTTGAATATCTTTAATATTTAACTCTTTCATAATGTTATTATAATCCTCAATATTTTCACTTGTTTCCAATTTCAATTTGATTTTTCCGGCAGTCGGTCTCGCCAGCGTTGTTCCCTTTCGATTGTATTTATTTACGAAAGCACCGCCTCCTTGTTCTGAAAAGCGGAATAAATGCCTGATCTGCCAGC
>CAJXGP010000190.1 GCA_913053915.1 uncultured Ignavibacteriales bacterium
TGGTTGATGAGGTGAGCGGCGATGTGGTTAGATATTTTTTCAATATGCGAAATATTACTACTCACATGAATTTTGACCTTACATTAGCGAAAAAACAATCGGACGAAAATCCGGTTTTTTATTTGCAATACGCCCATGCTAGAATTTGTTCAATATTGAAAATGATAAAGAAAGATAATCTGAATGCTTCAACGAATAATCTGAACTTGCTCATAACCGATGAAGAGCGGCAACTGCTTAAGAAACTCTATCAGTTTAAAGATGAAGTTTCGGCAAGCGCAGAACTTTTTGAGACTCATAGAATTTGTAATTACCTCGAAGAGCTTGCAACGGCTTTTCATAAGTTTTATACTTTTTGCAGAATACTTGGTACCGAAAAAAAATTAGCCGAAGCAAGAATAGCGCTGGCTTTAGCTACAAAATTTGTTTTGAAAAACGGTTTAAGCATTATTGGTGTGAATGCACCTGAAAGAATGTGATGTAGTATCGAATATTCTGTTGGTAGTAATAATTTAATCGGTAAAATCTGTGATCGCAATTGAAGCGGCATATACTTTATCTGCGTTTGCGTTTAATAATGTCTTACCGCATTCTTTTATCGTTGAGCCTGTAGTTATAACATCATCAACTAAAAGAATATTTAATCCTTTTAATTTTGAAGTTTTTTTAGCTACAAATGCTTCTTTCATATTTTCTTCCCGCTCAATTAAATCCATGGTAGTTTGAGATTGGGTAAATTTTTTTCTTTTTAAAAAATATTTCGAAATCTGAATATTTAAACTCTTGCTTAATCCCTTAGCTATATAAAAAGACTGATTGTACCCTCTCTCTGTTTTTTTTAGATGATGTAGCGGGATAGGAACTATACAATCAATATCCCAACTTGAAATTTTATATGAGTTGGTTTCACCTAATTTTTTCCCTAAAAATTTACCGGCTAAAAATTTTTGATTATATTTAAGTGAGTGTATTATTTGTTGCAGCTCTTTATCTTTTTCAAAAATGTACAAAGAGGTAAATCCCGAAATGATATTTTGTCCTTTAAACTTTCTGTCATACTCAAATTTTAATGTTTCCTCCGTAGCAATTTTTATTTTACTTAAACAAGAATAACATACAACTTTCTCATCAACTGATAATTTGGTATTACAAGCCGGACAAATTCTCGGTAAAAAGAAATCAAATATTTCTGCGAATAAATTCAACATTAAGATTCGATAATAATATGGATTATTTATAAATCCGTTCTAAAAACTTTATCTTGACCGGAACAAACATACCTAGCGCGGTAAACCGCAAACATTATTTTACGTCATTTTGCTTCGCTGTAATTAAGTCATTTGGCTTCGCCGTCATCAAGTAAGTTATTGCTTCGTGTCCGTTGGCTTTTAAATGACTATTGAATGACCAAAGTTTTGAATTACAATAATTTTCTTTTAAGAAATCCTGACCCTGTGTAATAAAAAGATTACACTGGACAGTTATAAAAAACAAAAATATTGTTGAGGGTAATATACATTCATAATTTTTTACCTCACTTCTAAAATATCATTAAACTTTTCTTGCGAACCGTTCCGTTTTCTTTACGGGGAAAACGAAGAAATAATTTATAATACTTCTATAGTAAAGGTGTGGCTGTTGAATGCCGGATAAATAATAAATTTTCAATTCCTTATTTATTAAAGTATGTCATGTTCTGTGGTAACGATTTTGTAAACATTGAGTTTTTTAGATTGAACTCATTTTTTTTATGACCGTCCTTCAACATTAGAATTTATAAAACAAATATCAAATAAAAGGAAAAGAATATTTAAAATAGTTAGTTTGTAAAACAGACCATTTAACCATAAGATAATTTTAATTTATTTTTTTTAGTTAACTTATAAATTATTCAATTTTCGAAATATTGAAAATTTTTACAACATTCCCGCCCTTTTACGAAAGAACCACTCAAGTCCAAACAAAATAATTACAGCAATCATTATCCATCTATTTGACCATAGATTTATCTCGCTGACCTTTATTTTATCTTTTGCAGATTTTTTATTTTTTTCTTTTAAGACCGGATATAATTCCGGATAATTAGTATAATTAAAAAATTTTCCTCCTGTCTGATTCGAAAGAAGGGTTAAATATTCATAATTCATTTGTGGATTTATCATTTCGATATCAACCTCACCGACGTTAAACTTACCGGCGCCTGAACCTAATTTTTTATTATTTAGTAAAGCTTCGCCTTTGAAAATATAATCTCCCGCTTTGTTTGTTTGGAAAGTGCCTTCATACAACCCGTTTCCCATCGAATTTAAATTTACCGTATAATTATTGTTCCTGTGCTTAATGTAAATTTGCACTGCTGCATCCGACACCGGGTTGAAAGTGGCGTCATAAACTTGGGCGGAAAACTCCACTTGTTCCCCAAGAGAATATAATTTTTTAGTTGTTCTAATTGTAACTTGTTTCAGATTATTTTTTGTGTTCAGCCATTTTAAGCTGCTAATGATAAAGCGATTGAATAAGTCTAAATTATTAGGAGCTGTTTGAAGTTTCCACCGCCAAATATTTTTTGCCAGTACGGCAATTGATTTCTGATTACCTATTCGTTTTGTAATAATCAGCGGAATATTAAGAGGTACATTGTTTACTTTTGTTTTGGCAATTACATTACTTTCGGGTTTTGCTTTTAATCCGATATCCGGTTGCAGAACAGGAGGCAGTTTATTCCATGTCTCTATTGGATTTGCCGTGTTGTTCCGAAGCAACGGATTCTTTGATTGACCGGAAGAAATTTCCGGTTGAACTTCATTATAATTTGAAGTCATTTTGTTAAATGAAAAACCCAGTACATTATTAAACTCACGTAATTTATTAAAGTCAATTCCATTAGAAAGTGTGATGAAGTATGGTTTGTTTTTTAAATTAATTGCGTTGAGAATGCTTCTAATGAGCGTGTTGTTAGTAGCTTTTGATGGAAATCCTATTAGAAAAATAACGTCTGCGCTATCTATTAATTGTTGTTTATTATTTTTCTCTAAAAAACGATTTTGACTAAGTTGAATAATCGAATTAACGGTAAGATTAGTATCCGATAATAATGTATTTCTTATAAATGTTAAGTCTGAGGAAGGTGTCCCTGCTACTATTAAAACTTTTATTTTATTGCTCAGAACATTAATATAAAATACTTTTTTATTATTAGCATAAGTAAATTCACCTTTTAAATGTGATGCAACTAAGGATAATTTTCTCTCACCGCTTTTTTTAGGAATATACGTAAATTCAACATTTTGAACACCGTCAGATGCAAGCCCAATACTTTTCTTATCAATCTGTTTTCCGCTTTCGTATAGGGCAACATCCAGTTTTTTACCGGCAAATCCTTTATTAAGCACCGTAGCAATTATTGAAGTTGGAGTTCCATTATAAATATATTGATTATAAAGTACAGTTTTAATTTGAACATCGTTCCTTTCTGTAGTATCTCCGGTTCCGACGGTGTAAACAGGAATATCAAGTTTTTCAGCGGTATAAAGAGGATCCGTACCTTCTGTAATTACCCCGTCGCTTACTATCACAATGGAGGAAATATTTTCTTCATTATTTTTTACCTCCGAAAATATTTGAGAAAAATTTGTACTTCCTTCATTAAATTTAGAATGGTTTAAACTGTCGATTTGAATTTTGTTAATGTGATTTCCGAATGTATAAAATTCTGCATTCCGCACTAAATTATTTTTCTTCAATCCATTTATAAAATTCTTTTCGGTTTCTTCTCTTTTAGTTCCGTCTTTTATACGCATCGAACGGGAATTATCTATAAATATCAAGTTCTTCGGTACAACGGAAATTTTTTGAGCAAGAGTAAGTATGGGTTCAAATAAAATAAATAATAATAGCAGTAGAGCTAAAATTCTAAGTGACGTTAGAAATATTTTTTTTGATACACTTATCGGAGGGATAGTATATTTGTAAACATAAATTGTATAACCTATGAGTAGAATGGATGCCGTAAAAAAAAATAACAGGTTAAAGGATAAAGTTAAATTAATTTTTTCGAAGTTAAACATCAGAAAGACATTTCTCCTTTTAATACTGTGACGGCATTTCCTGAAATAAATAATTCACCGGATACAGAAGAATACCTTACACCGATTCGTCCGGGTTTGTTAATTATATCTCCTTGTTCGAAGTTTAATTCCACTTCATTCTTAATATTTTTCAATAATCCCAATTTTAATAGAACCAATAATAAAGGACCATTCGCAGAACCGGTTACCGGGTCTTCATCAATTCCGTAATAGGGACCGAAAAAACGAAGATGCGCAAAATTTTTTGGTTCAATAGTTTCGCGGGTATAAACAACAACTCCTTCGAATTCTTTTTTTGTCTCGGAAATTTTTAAGAGAGCATTAAAGTTGGGTTGTAGATTTTTAAGTGTATTTAGATCCTTTACGTAAATATACAGATATCCATTTTGTACTATTATAAAAGGGATTGAATTCTCCAATCCGTTTTTATTTAGTCCCAACGTATCTATAATTTCATCTTTATTACCTTCAAACTCATTTACTTTGAAGATAGGAATTTGCATAAAATATTTATCATCTTCGATATAACACTGAAGAATACCGGAAAGTGTATCGAAAGTAATACTCGAGTTATTTTTAATAATTTTATGTCCGGTTAAAAAATGTAGCGATGCAATAGTTGCATGTCCGCACAAATCAACTTCTGTTGCCGGAGTAAACCAACGAAGATTAAAATCGGCTTTTTCCGATTCTGATAGAAAAGCGGTTTCAGACAAATTCATTTCACGAGCAATTAATTGCATTTCTTTAGAAGTTAAATTATTTCCAAAAGTAACAGCGGCCGGATTCCCTTGGAAGGGTTTATTTGTAAAAGCATCAATCTGATCGATATTAATTTTTTTCCCCATTCAACATCCTTTCGATATCCCAGGATTTCATTTTTTCATAAGTTTCATAGTCTGTAAGATCAAAATATATAGGAGTGATTGACACGTAATTCTTTTTAATAGCACCCTGGTCGGTTTCAATATCGTTATCCACTTCGATTAAATTTCCGGTAAGCCAATAATAATGCTTTCCGTAAGGGTCTGTTCGTTGTTCATAGATATCATCCCATTTCGATTTTCCCTGTTTTGTCAATAAAATCCCGGCAATTTCGTCTTCAGGTACATCGGGAATATTTACATTTAACAAGGTTCCTTTAGGAATATCTTTTAAAACCAACATTGTAGCGAGTTGTTTTGCAACCTTACCGGCGTAAGTAAAATTTTTAGCGTCATGATTTGTTACAGAAACAGCAATGGAAGGTATATCCATAATGGAAGCTTCCCGTGCTGCCGAGACAGTACCGGAAT
>CAJXGP010000191.1 GCA_913053915.1 uncultured Ignavibacteriales bacterium
TTACAAATCAATATTTTCTGCCAAATAATACACGAATATTTTTGCTAAGATACTAAGAAACATAAATGGGTTTCATTTGACATATCATTTCTGAAAAACCATCTTATTAACATATTGTTTTCCGCCCATGGACAAAACATAAAAATAAACTCCGCTGGCACATGTCGTCCCGTTTTGATATTTCCCATCCCAAGAGATAATATTTTCTCCAACAATAGTATCACCGTTAAATAATACATCTATTTTCTGACCCAAAAGGTTAAAAATCATCACTTTGGCATGTTGAACCGATTTTGAAACAAAATTAATATATGTATATCCATTAAAAGGATTCGGATAATTTTGAGATAATATATAATTATCAGGTATAAGTTCACTTGGTACATTTACAATAATTCTCCAATCACCGGATGAAAAATTATAAAAATCGTTCTTTGGAACGCGATAATTAGTACCCGCATTATCCGTATAAGTATAATAAAAGGAAATCAGCTCACCTTTGGGTAATGAAGGAAAGGTATAAATGTATTTAAGCTTACCGTCAAATGAAGGTTTTTCGGTAATGAAATTTTTATTATTATTTATAGTATAATGTAATTTCACAGATGAAGGTTGTATTGGAACAGAAGGAAAAAATATTTTATACAGTGAAACACTACTATTTGAAGAATTCTGAAAAAGTACAGGATATGTAATTACTTTTTTAGCAGATATAAGACCATATCCGATAACATTATTGGGATTATCCGCATTACCGGAAGTTTTCAAAATAATATCCCTGGCTTCTACATTAGTTAATTTTGGATATACAGACAACAGCATAGCCGCTACACCACTTGCAATGGGAGTTGCAAACGAAGTTCCCGAACCATAATCGTAACTATTAAATCCGGCAGATGATGCACCATAATTATTACTTCCCATTGCCATAATATCAGGTTTAATTCTGCCATCCGATGTTGGTCCTCTCGAACTAAAAGATGTAACACGGTTATTTGAATCAACAGCTCCGACAGCTAAAATATTAAAACCGTCTGCCGGGGCAACGATGTAATGCCATTTGGTATTACCTTCATTTCCTGCAGCGGTAAACGTTAAGACACCTCTTTTAAATGCCAACTCGGCGGCTTTGGTAACAATAGTAGTTTTTCCATTCATGTCCTGATAAGTATAAGAATAAGTAGAGTCATCAAATATACTATATCCCAACGAACTGGTAGTTATATCCACACCCAGCGATTCCATCCATTGAAGAGCGGCAGCATAGTTATCTTCTTCTATATGAGTTTCACTCCGGTCATCTTCGGTTTTTGCCAAGATGAAACTAGCATCGTGTGCAGGCCCGATAATCTCTCCCGGTTTATATCCACCAATAAGTGAAAAGACAAAAGTACCATGATCACCGGAGATTGGGCTATCGCCCGGCTGCCATGCGGTTGAAGAATCATGAAAAACAAAATTGTATTCTGCAATTACATTTCTAGTATCAAGTGACTCATGATTTTTCCAATGAAAACCATCGTCCAAAATTCCGACTATGACACCCTTCCCGTTAATACCATAGGAATTTACAACGGGAATACCGGAAAGTTTATATTCCGTAAAAGAGGGACCGTATAAAGAATCATATTCAACGGATGAAGACTTGTTCAATTCAGAAAAAGGGAATGTGTGATTATTTTTAAATTTAATAATTTTTACCGGAGTTACTTTTTTAACAAAAGATAATGCCTCTATCAATATTTTTTGTTTCTCAGTTAAATAAGCCGACACAGCATTAAACCAGCGCAATTTGTTTTGAATTTTCACACCAAAATTTTCAACCTTTTTTATATACTCCTTTTTAATAGGAATATCTTCGTATGTTATAAAATTATTTTTCCCCATTACACGCTGTCTTCTTTTTATTGCCCGTTCCGTTAAAAGTTTTATTGCAGCTATATAACTAGGATTAATTTTACTTAATTTATGAGTCGATGAAATTCCTTTACCCTTGAAGTAGATTAAATATTTCGTTTGGCAAAATGCAACCGAGGTGGCCAACATCATTATTGAAAAAATAATTACTTTCATACGGTATTTCCATGTTACAATAAATTGATAATTAAAATTTATATTTTATTTGTTAAAATAAAAAACCGTCCGATAAACAATTCAATAGTTCCGGTTGAACGCCACTGAAAATAAGCTGTTAAAACGGGCTGATTCTTCGTATTCCGGTTAAGTAACCTGCGACTTCAAGAGATTATTCGCAATTATCATCTAAATAAAATATTGCAATCAATTTGAATTAAATAGCAAATTGCTTTTACCGGACAAACGTAAAGATTCTATTAAACCTGACCGATTGGAACATTGTAAAGATATTGTTTTTGTGTAAAGAAGGATTCACAGACCAGTATATCAGAATCACTTTACCGATAATTTTGTCTTCGGAAACAAATCCCCAATACCGGCTGTCAATACTACTTCCACGGTTATCACCCAAAACGAAATAGTAATTTTTTTTGAATGTATAATACCTGACGGGGTTTCCTTTTATAGTAATTACCGTACCTTCTTCGTCTACTACTTTAGCGTTGTATTCTCTATCTATCAAAGCTTGCCACTTGTATATATTTTGCGGAGTCAGATTAATTTTTGTACCTTTTTTTGGTATGATCAAAGGTCCATAATTATCTGCATTCCATTTTTTACCGCGTGGGAATATCCCTTTATCATAAAAATTATTATTAATTACATTATGATTTATCTTGGCTTTTGGTGGTATAAGAATCTTCCTGCCATTAACTAAAACTTGCCCATTTTTTATAAGCACAGTATCACCGGGGGTTCCTATCACTCTTTTCACAAAGTTTTTTGGACGTGCGGGATGCAGTTCATAAGGGAATCCCGGGAATTCAAAAACAATTACATCTCCGGTTTTCGGCTTCGAATAAGATAATATTTGCACAGAATTCATAGTCAGATTAGTCAACGGAAAAAATTTAGGGGTTGATAAAGAGTAAGCCGCTTTATTTATCAAAACAAAATCCCCGGGAAGTAAGGTATTTTTCATAGACCCGCTAGGTATACGATAAGCACCTATCAAAAAGGTTCTAATAATCAGTACTATCAATAAAGCAAGTAGTAAAGCCCTTAAAAAACGCCACGAGAATAAGTGTTCAAAGATCGAATAGCTGTCTTTTGTAGAATTTTTACGTCTATTTTTTTTTGAAGAAAAAATTTAACCTTCTCCCTATTCGTCGATTTGTAAAACCGCTAAGAATGCCTCTTGAGGAATTTCAACATTACCGACTTGCTTCATACGTTTCTTCCCTTCTTTTTGTTTTTCTAGTAGCTTCCTTTTTCTTGTTATATCACCTCCATAACATTTAGCAAGTACATTTTTCCTCAACGCTTTCACAACAGATTTAGAAATTACTTTAGAACCAATTGCCGCTTGAATAGTTATTTCAAACATTTGCCGGGGTATTAAATCTTTTAATTTTGAACATACTTTTCTGCCCCAATTATAAGATTTGCTTCGATGAATTATCATGGAAAGCGCATCAACCGGTTCGCCGTTAAGCAGAATATCAAGTTTAACCAAATCAGATTTTTTATACTCTATATATTCATAATCAAATGAAGCATATCCTCTTGTGCTTGATTTCAATTTATCGTAGAAATCAAAAATTATTTCGGATAAAGGAAATTCAAACTCAAGGTCGGCACGTGTTGGGTCTATGTAATTTGTGTTAATATAAGTTCCACGTTTTTCCATTCCAAGCTTCATAATATTTCCAATGTACTCACTGGGACAAACTATTTGTGCTTTGACATAGGGTTCTTCAATTCGATCAATATCTCCAATAAAGGGCATCATTGCAGGATTATCAACAACTAATCTTTTTCCTATTCTATTATAAACGTGATATTCAACATTAGGAAGAGTTGTAATAATAGATTGATTATATTCACGGAAGAGTCTTTCTTGCACAATTTCCATGTGTAAAAGCCCTAAAAATCCGCATCTGAATCCGAAGCCCAATGCAACCGAAGTTTCAGGTTGGTAGATTAATGCCGAATCATTTAAACGGAATTTTTCAAGAGCATCCCGTAAATTTTCAAATTCTTCCGTATCTGTTGGATACAACCCACTATACACCATCGGCTTAACCTCCTTGTAGCCCGGGAGTGGTTTGGAAGCACTGTTTTTAGCTTGGGTAACAGTATCTCCCACATTTATATTGTGTACATTTTTTATACCCGAAATTAAGTACCCGACATTACCGGCTGATAATTCATTAGCTTTAATTTTTTTTAAACCAAGTATTCCTATTTCTTCCGCTTCGATTTCTTTATTTATGGTAAAATATCTGATTTTATCGCCTGTTTTCAAATTACCGTTGAACAATCTGATATAAGCAATCGCTCCGCGGTATGGATCAAATATCGAATCAAATATAAGTGCCTGCAAAGGTGCATTTGGATCGCCTGTCGGAGCAGGGATTTTTGTTACAATTGCTTCCAATAATCCATCAATTCCAATTCTCGTTTTAGCGCTTGTCAATATTATTTCACTTTCATCACAACCTATTAAATCGATTATCTGAGATTTGACTTTTTCGATTTCCGCACTTGGAAGATCGATTTTATTTATTACAGGGATGATTTCCAAATCGGATTCGATGGCAAGATATAAATTACTAATCGTTTGTGCTTCAACTCCTTGAGCTGCGTCTACAATTAAAATTGCTCCTTCGCAAGCGGCTAATGAACGGGATACTTCGTAAGAGAAATCCACATGCCCGGGTGTATCAATCAAATTGAGCGTATATAAATTGTCATCTTGTGCTTTATATTTCATTTGAATGGCGTGAGATTTTATTGTTATCCCCCGTTCCCGTTCAAGTTGCAAATCGTCTAATAACTGCGATTTGGCTTCTCTTGCAGTAACGGTACCGGTGCTTTCTAATAAACAATCGGCAATTGTGGATTTACCGTGGTTTATATGAGCAATTATACAAAAATTTCTGATGTTGTTCATGAGTTTCCTAAAGTTAAACTTTAAATATAATCATGGTTAAGTTTGATTAAAAGGCAAGTGAATTTATGTTTAATATTTTAAACTGTTTCACTCTTGTGGGAAATAATTTGAAATATCTTTTGAATGATGTGAATCTAAAAAGCTCATGTCCAAATTTTCGAATTTTAAATACTAACAAAATCCAAAGCTTATTCACAAACGAAATACCTTTTTAAAAGATACTCTTAGGAGGTGGAATAATAGGTTATACATTCATTAAATATTTAGGGGGTGGGATAAGTTGTTCTATCCAACCCCCTAAAGTTATTC
>CAJXGP010000192.1 GCA_913053915.1 uncultured Ignavibacteriales bacterium
GGCGAAATTATATCAATAAAGCCACGTTCCAATAAAAATTCAGATCTTTGAAAACCCTTCGGTAAATCTTTACCTATAGTTTGCTTAATAACTCTGGGTCCCGCGAATCCTATTAGTGCATTAGGTTCGGTGATATGAATATCGCCCAGCATAGCATAACTTGCAGTAGTCCCGCCGGTTGTAGGATCTGTCATTACCGATATATAAGGTATTTTTGCTTCAGCAAGCCTAGCTAGTCTAGAGCTTGTTTTAGCCATTTGCATTAAAGAGAAAGCACCTTCCATCATTCTAGCCCCGCCACTAGAAGAAATAATAATCAAAGGAATTTTATTTTTATAAGCTTTATCGATAACTCTTGAGATTTTTTCGCCGACTACAGAGCCCATACTGCCGCCAATAAATTTGAAATCCATACATCCAAAAGCTACCTCCATACCAAAAATTTTTCCGGTACCGGTTCTGACGGCATCATTTAGGCCTAACTTTTTTATTGCTGCTTCTATTCTATCTGAATACTTTTTCGAATCTTCAAATTTAAGCGGATCGGATGAACTCATTTTTTTATCCATTTCTTTGAAAGATCCTTCATCAAGAATGATATTAATATATTCTTTACTTCCGATACGAAAATGGTAATTGCATTTCAAGCAAGTCCATAAATTTGCTTCCAGTTGTTTCTTGTGAATTATTTCATTACACTTTGGGCATTTTTCCCATAACCCATCCGGTAAATCTTTTTTCTGAGAATCCGGTGAGATATTTTCTTTCGATCGTTTAAACCATGCCATTATTTATTATCTTTCTTTACATTTGCATAAATCATTAAGGTAATTAGCGGCGCAGACGGATCATTAGTGTATAATAAAATGCTTCTACTAATTTTTCCGCTCATTCCCCTCGTATCCAGTTCCACATGAATTGTTGCTTTACCACCCGGAGAAATTTTATTGCTGCTAACCAATGCAGCGGTACATCCGCAAGAAGTTCTGATTTTTTTTATCTTCAGAACACTTTTACCGGCGTTCTTAAAATGGAAGAAATATTGTTTGATGGAACCGGCTTTTACTTCTCCGAAATCGTGTGTTTTTTCCAAAAAGTAAGCTTTAGGCGGCAAGGTTTTTGTACTATCGCCCGTTAAATTATTCGATGAAACAACATTTGCAGTTATCTTCAATTTTAAGTAGGAATTATCGGGATCATTCGTAGTAATAAAAACATAATTTTTTTGAGGGCCCATTTTGTAATCGGCATCGAAATGAACTACTAAAACAGCATCCTTTCCAGGTTTTATTTCATTATTACTTAAACTTGTAATAATTCTTCCAAAAGAGGTATGTATATCGGATAGTTTCAGCAAAGACCCTCCGGTATTGGAGATAAAAAATTTATGAGATACAACTGATCCTCTAACAATATTGCCGAAATCATATCCATTCTCCGAAAGCGATATTTTAGGCGGAACTATTTGAGATATAGCTAAAGAAGTAATTAAAAAACATATCCATAAAATTTTTTTAATCATTTTTTTTAACTTTCACTAAAAATTTCTTTAAATAATTTGGTTCTAAATAATCGTAATCAGAAGTCAATAATTTATCGCCAAACAACTCAGCCCATTTTGCTACGAATTGAGGATTCGGAGATGAAATTTCAAAGTATTCAGATAAAGCAGTATCGATTAAACTCATTCCGATATTCCCAAATATAATATTATTTTTTGCTTTTTCCTTAAATTCGTCATGTTTCAAAATTGTCAGGTCATCTACAAATATATAATTATTAGCAATAATTTGAAACTTAGCATAATATATCTCTTCTATATTTACTTTATTAGCAATAATAAATTCGGTCCCTTTGGACAAAGAATAACTTAGCTGCAGAGCTAAAGCTTCAAAAGTGGGTATCGGTATTATAGGAAGATTTGCTCCAAACGCAATTCCTTTGGCTGCCGACATTCCTATACGCAATCCTGTAAAAGAACCTGGTCCGGAAGATATTGCAATTGCACTTAGATCATTAACTTTTATATTGGCGGATTTAATGGTAAAATCTATTGCTTCAAACAGTTTCTCGGCATGTGAATTCTTTAATTGGATATTCACTTCAAAAGATTTTTTCTCCGAATAATAAATACATGAACCGCACAGGCTGCCCGAAGTTTCGATAGCTAATATTGGTTTTTTATCCATTATATTTAATGAATTTAAAATTCCTTGAAAAATCTTCACAAATTGAGATCATAATTTCGATTCTATTTTTAGGCAGAACCTCAGGAAAAAGATTTCCCCATTCTATAAAAATAATGGCTTCTTGATCATTAAAATAATCATTTATACCAATATCAAACAATTCCGAGGATTCTATAATCCGGTAAAAATCGAAATGATAAACTTTATATTTCCCAAGATACTCGTTCACAATTGAAAAAGTCGGGCTGCTTACATTATTGATTCCAAACGATTTTAAAGTGTGTTTAATAAAGAATGTTTTGCCGGCTCCCAAATTACCATTTAGTTCTATAATATCTCCTATATTCAATTGTTGCGAAAATTTCTCGGCTAGTTTAACAGTTTCACCTTCACTATAAACATTCAAATTAAAAGGAAATTCCACAATTATTTGTGTTCCAAAGTTATTACAGGTAAAATCATTTCCTCCATCGATATACCGCCGTGTTGAAAAGTATCTTTATAATAAGTAAGATATTTGTGATAGTCGGTCGGATATACAAAATAGTAATCCTCTTTTGCAATTATATAATTTATGGTTACACCTCTTTTAGGAAGTTTATACTCTTCGGGGTTTTTAATATAAATTGCATGTTTAACATCGACTTTCAAATTTCTACCGTGTTTAAATCTTAAGTTTGTCGAAGCCTCCCGATCACCTAAAACTTTTGCACCTCTCAAAGACCTAATACTTCCATGATCGGTAGTAATCACAATTTTAACATTTTTTAACCCTGCAAGAGATTTTAAAGTTGAATATAATGACGAATGCCTGAACCAAGTGTCGGTTAAAGACCTATAGGCGGCTTCATTAGGTGCTATCTCTTTCAATAAATCCGAATCGGATCTACCATGAGCAATCATATCTAAAAAATTCACTACTACTGCGGTCAAATGAGTATTTTGATAGGAAAGAATATTTTGTTCAAATCTTCTTCCTACTTCAGGGTCAATTATTTTTATATACTGTAAATCATTTCGCAATTTAATTCTTTTCCTGTCTAGTAATAATTTGAGCAATTCCCTTTCGTACTTATTCATGCTTTTTTCATCGTCATTTCCGCTTTGCCAAAGGTCGGGATAATATTTTTCAATTTCGGAGGGGAACAAACCGCTAAATAATGAATTACGTGCATAGGGTGTAGCTGTCGGCAATATTGAAAAATAATATTCTTTTTTAATTTTAAAATAGTCGGATAACAGTTTCTCCATCACGAACCATTGGTCAAGCCTCAAACAATCGATCACAAAATAGAACACCGAAACGTTATCCTTCTCTAAAAGAGGTAGAACATATTTTGATGTAATTTCAGGTGTTAAGTTAGGTGTGCCGGGCTCTCCTGCCGAGTTTAACCAGTTTTTATAATTATTTTCTATAAATTTAGAAAATTCTTTGTTTGCTTCCTTTTTTTGATCATATAATAACTGACGCAAATCTATTTCGGGATGTGCATCCAACTCAACATCCCAATTAACTAGTTTCACATTTATGTCTATCCACTCTTCAAAATCTAAACTGGTAAGCAATGCGTTGGAAATCGCATTAAAGTCCGTAAGATAATCTTTAGCGGCATATTGCCCTGTTAATTTCTTCCCTTCAAGGATTTTTTTACAAACCAGTAAAACCTGGCTGGGGTTTACGGGTTTAGTTAAATAGTCGTCAATTTTACCTCCGATTGCTTCGTTCATTAACGATTCTTCCTCATTTTTAGTAATCATGACAACAGGTATGTTTGGATTAACATTTTTAATTTCCGCCAGTGTTTCCAGTCCTCCTATTCCCGCCATCATTTCATCTAGAAAAATTAAATCATAACTTTTTTCTTTAACCGATGAAATAGCATCCTCTCCATTGGTTACCGTATCAACTTCGTAACCTTTTTCGGAAAGAAAAATGATGTGAGATCTTAATAACTCAATTTCATCATCAACCCAAAGTATATTGCCTAATTTCATAATACCCTTACCATAAAATTCTTATAAAATTCAAAAAACAATTGTTATTACAAGTTTAAATATACATAATCTTTTAATTACTGTATTGATATATGCACATCTAGACCAGCCTCACTTGTAGAAGTAGGCGGAATTCTCGAAGCACCGACAGGTTGCACCGAGGACCTTTTGTAAAAAAGAGTCAGTGTAACTTTTGAGCTGATTGTATATCTAATCCTCGGTTCAAGAGTAGTTCTGTTGGAACCATCTTGCGGAATCCCGCCTTTCTTAAAATTTGTCATATTATATATTATAGTAGTATTAGTAAGATTCGTATATGAAAGACTGAATTCAATATCATTCTTCAACGAAATACCAAACAACGGTAACTCGAACCCCGATTTTGAATAACCGGCAGTAATTCCAATGTTTCTGGTAAATGATTCCGTAATGTTCTTTGTCGATATTCCTAAGATAAAACTTGAGCTAGTTGAATATTTAATACTGCTGATTAAATTTCCACCCCAGAGCCTGGCAAAAGTAATGTTCAATCCCAACAGAGGCATAAAACCATAATTAATTCTTTGTGTTTGAATAAGTTTTGTACCGTCAGGCGTTAAGCTCCATCCCTCGGTATAGTTTGAAGTATAGGCATCTTCAAGAGAAACTCTTTCCGCAAAATGCTTGAATAGAGGTAATTTTTCCAATCCATTCCAAGAAATCCTAAAATTTGGACGAGGTATGTAATTAGCAAAATTCTTCAAAAATCCTATCCTTGAAAGAAATGGTAAAGTTTCAAATCCTTGGACAAAGGCTTTGGATAAATTACCGGTTTGATTTTTAGCGTTTGGTTTATAAAGCTCATGTACTCTATTAATACCGCTTTTAAGGGAACTTAAAAAAAGAAACGGTGGTAATGAAAAAAAAGTACGACTAATTGAGCCGGTTGATGATATATTATTAACACTGATATTTCCATATTGGTCTGATTGCAGAGTTGTATTCTTATTAATCGACCACCCCACTTTCCAATTCAAACTAATTTTAGCACCTTTCCACAGTGGCCTCGATGTACTAAAATCCAAATTATTCCTTTGAGAAAATACGTCTTGGAAATTACCGTTTGGATTTGGAGCACGCGGTCCTGCATCGG
>CAJXGP010000193.1 GCA_913053915.1 uncultured Ignavibacteriales bacterium
CCTGCTGCCATAGTCAACGGTTTTATAATTGAACCCATCTCAAATACATTCTCAACAATTGAATTCGTAAAAACCGAGGGGTTGGAAACTTTATTAAAATAATTGGGATTAAAACTAGGGAAACTTGCCATTGCAAAAATTTCGCCAGTTTTTGGATCAATAATGACCCCACCAACAGAATCCGTATCCCATTTACTATTAAGTTTAGCGATCTCGTCTTCAAGCACTCCTTGAACAGAAAGTTCAATAGAAGTAATGAGACTCCCTTCTCGCTTTTTTCCTTTAAATAATGAATTATTTAAATTTGAAAATACTTCTGTAAAAAAATTCACATAAAGATCTTCTTCGTCACGCGCGAGAATATCATCATAATAACGTTCTAATCCGTATCTTCCTGAAAGTTCATTCCCTTTGTACCCAACAAACCCCAATACATGAGCAGCTTTGTTCCCGGCAGGATAAAATCTCCACCTCTCTTTTATAATCATCACTCCGTCTATTTCAAGATTTTTATTGGCTTTTTTCCTTTATAATGACGCTATCATTACCATCATTGCATTCGCCTCTATTTTTGCAGCAGGTGTTTTAAAAATGGATAATGATCAAATTATATATTTCTTTGTAATAGTGCAAAGTACGGCTGTACTAGGTTCATTTATTTTTGGAATTATGTCTGATCATATTGGTCCTAAAAAAACCATTACAATAACTTTGTTTATATGGTTATTTGTAGTAGTAGGAGCATATCTTGTAACATCTATTATCGAATTTTATATTGTAGGTTTGATGGCTGGGTTATCGATCGGCTCATCCCAGTCCTGCAGCAGAAGCTTGATGGCATTATTGACTCCGAAGGAAAGGGAAGCAGAATTTTTTGGTTTCTATGATGGTCTTTTCGGAAAATCTTCTGCCGTTGTGGGACCACTGTTTTATGGAATAATTTCCGATTTGACAAATGAAAGAATCGCTACCCTTGCTATTGGATTGTTTTTTTTAGCCGGCTTAATAATTTTACAGAAGGTTAAAGTTCCTAGTTATAAGAGTTCAACCAATGCATATCCTAAATCGCCGAATGTATAGGTCAATTGATTTTAAGTTGGGATTAAGTTTTTTTAAAAAAAGCGGAATTAATTTTATGATTAAAATACCCCGGCATATTGAAGAGCTTCAGGCTTATAAGGCTGGCAAACCGGTTGATGAACTAATGCGAGAAAAAAAATTAAGCAAGATCGTTAAACTTGCTTCGAATGAAAATCCCTTCGGTACTTCTCCTAAAGCGATGAAAGCTATTCGAAAAAATGTGCAATATATTCACAGATATACTGATCCATCTGCATATAAATTTGTTCATGTTTTATCAAAAAAATACAACAAAAAACCCGAACAGATTATATCTTCAAGCGGGTCGGATTCACTTTTACAATATATAATCATAGCTTTCAGCACGGAAAATGATGAACTTTTAACTTCGGAAGGCACTTTTGCCGGTTGGTATGCAAATGTTAATAAATTTGGTAGAAATTCCAAGTTGATATCTTTAAATGATTATCATATTGATTTGACTGAAATTGCAAATAATATTTCTCCAAGAACAAAAATTATTTATCTCTCTAATCCCAACAACCCTACCGGTACAATGTTTTCAAAGTCGGAGTTTGAAAAATTTATGGAGAAAATACCCGACGATGTACTTGTTCTTCTAGACGAAGCTTATACCGTCTATGCTGCATCGAACCCGGATTATCCTGACGGATTGCAATATAATTTGGAAAATTTAATTGTCATAAGAACATTTTCAAAATCTTATGGATTAGCCGGAATAAGAATAGGAATTGGATTTGGTCCTGAATATTTAATTAAAGAATTGTATAAGGTAAAGCTTCCGTTTGAACCTAATTTATTAGCTCAAGAAGCTGCAATTGCTGCTTTGAATGATGAAGAGTTCCTAATTAAAACCAAATTACAAAATGCAAAATCGCTAGTAATGTTGAAACACGCTTTTGAACAGTTAAATATTCGTTATGTAAATACATCATCAAATTTTTATTTGCTCTTGTTTCCTAATAAAGAATTCGCGCGGAATTTTCATAATGAGTGTCTGAACAATGGCTTAATCATACGGCATTTGGATACTTTCGGTATACCAAACGGAATTAGAATAAATTCAGGTACTGATGATGAAACTGAGTTTGCTATCGATGTAATGAGACGTGTTTATCCTAAATTACTTGAAAAATATAATTTAAATGTCATATAATTATTTTTTTCATATCAACTGGATCAAGGAGTTCCTTGTGAAATTTATTTCTTTTTTGAATAATAAAGAAGAACGATTAGTAATTTTAAATATAAGAAACATTTTATTCATTTAAACTCCCGTATATAATTTAACTTTAAATAACATTAATTATGATTTAATAACAACACTCAAATAATAAAGTAGCAATCTGCATTACTTTAATCCACTTCTTGGATTCTACAAATAGATTTAAAGCTACAATACCGGCAAATCCCTTTTTCTCTATCGCTTAAAGTTGATAGATTAAATTTACCCTGTACCATAGAATTTACATAATTTTTAACCGCATCCAGTGAAATATTAATCATCCTTTCATTATTTTCAATCCAAGAATCCATCAATTTATCTTGTGATATTTTCTTCCGTTGATTAGTTATTTTAATCAACATTTTGCCGAATTCTCTTCTATTGAATTTTAGAGAAAATATTTCAGCACCAACAGGATTAAAATCTTTTTCTAGCTGTACTTTAATTAATTCCTTTGCGGCATACATATAGATAGGTAATTGAAGAGACAAACCATTAAGTAAATCATTTATCGAGGGTTTTTTCCCTCCAAGTTTATAGTCGATAATTTTAAAAACCGAACTTTCTTTATTCAAATCGATACGATCAATTTTTCCTCTGATACTGATTTCGCCTACTTTAATATTTAATAAATTTCGCCTTTCTTTATCATCATCCAAATTACCAAAACCAAACTCGAAAAATTCCGGTGTAAATCCACCGGATGATTTCCTTTCTTCTTCTAAAAATTTATACAATATAGAATCATGTTTATTTCCATCGATACCTAGTATTTTTTCTTTTTCATAAAATGTCAATGGTGAATTAAAATTTGCAGACTTTATCTTTTCATTTGCAATTGTAAATATTAAATCTTCGGCATATCTAAAATCATCATTGCTGCAATTTTGTAAAGCAATTTTCTTTTGATGTAAAGTTTTATAAAATTCATAAAGGATTACATGAAGTAAACTGCCCATTTCCATTACCTCAATATCCTCTCTCGGTTCTTCCGGAGGCTTAAGCATTAATATCCGTTCCGCAAAATATTTATATGGACAGCTAGCGTAAGTTTCCAATTGTGTTATTGAATAATCTTTTTGTTTAAGCGATTCCAACTTTTCTTCTATTCCGTTGGAGATCTTAGCTCTCACAAATCCGGTATATTCAGATTCACCAAATGGATTATTTAATCTTTTTTCATTAATATCAATTGATTTATAAATATCATCTAAATTTACACCGAAATTTTTCCCGCCAAACACCTTCATCACATAATTTCTATCATTAGAACCGACAAAAGAGAGAAACTCTTCTTTCGAATAAATTTTATCGGAATAATTAGTAGAATCTTTTTCCGTCATCGCAAACAATGCGGAAAATTCAGTAAGAAAATTAGAAGGAATAAGTTCCTTATTTTCTTCCCTTGAAGGAACGGTTAAATATAATGTTTTATTCCATGAACAAAGAGATTGATAAAAGTGATAACGCTCTTCGGTTTGATGGGAGTCTTCTTTTTTAAAATACGAACCGGAATAAAATATTTCGGGTGTGTACCGGGTGGGTAAATCACCGTCGCACATTCCTGAAATAAAAAGATAGTCAAATTTGAGCCCTCTGATTTCATTCAACGTAGTAACTTGAACGCCATAACCGGGCTTCTCTTTAATATTATACCTCGAGGAGTTGACGACGAAGATTGTTTATGAAAAATTTTAATGAGAATTGTTCCCCCTTATCATATTCCGATTTAAGAAGACCTAAGAGCTCTACAACTTCATTTAAAAAAGTAGTGAGAGCTTTTACATTTTTTTCAATTGAAATTTCGCTATCATTAATTAATCTTGCAGGTAAATTCAGGGAAAAGATTAATCCGTTTAAATTTTGTAAAAATTCATCTGTAGTCATTTTCTTATTGAAAGGTGCAAGATAAGAATCAAGTTTTTTAATATCATTCAGCGCTTTTTGATAAGCCCATCTGTCATATTCAATCGAATCATTTTCATAACCGTTTTCATTTAATTGATTAATTGCATCCTTTATCGAATTATACCAATTACTTCGCCCTGAAATGATTTTTAATTTTACGGAAATTTTCAGAAGATTTGAAGTATCTATTCCTTTTATACGTAAATAGCCTCCACTTAAAGCACGAAATATATTTCTATAATAAAAATCATTCTCTAATATTTCCAGGAAATTTATAACGACAATAACCGGCTGCGAATTACTGAGTGAATATCTGTCGGTAAGATTAAACGGTAAACCATATTGAGTAAACACATCCCTTACAATCGGAGAATATTTTTGAATCAGGTTAAAAACCACACAAATATTACGCGGTTCAATTTTCTCATCATAAATAAGATCCTTTATTTCCTTTGCGATAAGCTCTATCTCTTTGTATCTGGTATCAGCCGGTACTCTTATTATGTTTGATTGATAATCTACTAGTTGCTTCTTCTTTCTTGAATTGAAAAGAAATTGCCTGATATTTTTTTGAAGTTTACTCATTTGGACAACTGAAATATCGTTTATTGTATGAAAACCCCTATCTATTAGCTGCTTATAACATTTATCCAGATGAGAGAAAATAGAAAAATTGTAAGCATAATAGTCAAATAAAATGAACAGAGAGGCATTTTTTATTGTGGATAATGAATCAATTATTTTGATTTCCGGAATCGTAAATTCATCGAAACCGTTGATTACAATAAAATTAACTTTTTGATACAGCTCCCTAAAACGTTTCTCAAATTCCTCATGATTAAATCGATTAATATCATGATAAATATCGCCGATTTCTTTAACAAGTAGATTATTACATTTCGACTGAAAAATTTCGAAGATATTTGCGATATCTTCCGCTTTAATTTTTTCCGAGCCATCTAAATGTTCTGCTTCACGACGAAGCAACTCCGGCGATATACCGTGTTTTTTATATTCAGAGATAACGTTTTTAATTCGTTGAAGCGTACCAAAAGGTATTTCTTTTCTATAGACGGAA
>CAJXGP010000194.1 GCA_913053915.1 uncultured Ignavibacteriales bacterium
ACTTCAAAATTTACTTGTACTGGTAATTTTTCAATATAAATCCCTTTTTTGTTTCCGGCTTGTCCAGATTGGGATAGTCCAAGCTTTGATTGGCACTCATTTCATCAATATCATTTTCATCATTGAAGTAAACGTCCCGGTTGTCAACCTATAAAAGTATATTCCGCTGGAAAGCTTACTTCCGTCAAAACCCAATTCATACGTTCCTGCTGATTGTTCTGAGGATATAAGTACTGCAACCTTTTCACCAAGTATGTTATATACCTCAAGTTTAACAAAACTTCTAACCGGCAAATCGTATCGAATATTTGTTACAGGATTAAAAGGATTGGGATAATTCTGAAATAGAGAAAACAATTTCGGAACTTTCGCGTTATTGCTTTTCAAAATTCCGGTTAGTACCAACGACACAACATTTGACTTGAGACTCTCATTTGTCGAAAGGTCAAAGGCTGAAACAGCGAATCTGTATGTTTTCCCGACAACAAGACCGGACACAGTAAATGTATCAATGGTAGTTACTGTAATCGGTGATGTGCCCTCTTTTGCTTCAGTGCCGCCAAAACCATTTGTTTCTGAAGAATAATAAATCTTATACCCCGCAAGGTCTTGCTCCGGATTTTTAGCCCAGACAAGAATCACTGTTCCATCTTTATCAGTCGGATTAACAACCAACCTTGTTGGAGCAGCAGGTGGTATGATGTCCGGAACAATAATACCACGATTTATCTCCTTTGCAGGTGCATTACCGGCTTCTACACGAATGGTATAAAGATTAAGCCCGGATGAATCTCTACTAGCCCTGATTTTCCAATGCATCGTCAGCAAATTATTCTTAGTCAGTGTACCTATTGTAGTATCCACGCTTCCGGAATCAACCTTAATCCCATTATAAACAAAAAGTTGAACCCTCACATTAGAAGCGGATATAGTTCCTGTGTTGAATATGTCGGCTTTGACCTCAAACGGATTTGGGGTGAGTACCGAATTTACCAATTTGAGGGCGCCTGGTGCAGTTACATATACAGACAAAGGAGGAAGAAGGTCCCGATTCGGTATCAACGGTCTAAAAGATTTGTTATTTGATTCGTTTGATTCGGAAATTAGATTCTGCGGATCAACCTTAATATAAATAGTATGATATTGAGCATTTACTGGAATCATGTACTTAACATAACCGGTATAACTTCCCTCAACCGGAATCGAAGGAGCTATGAAACTTCCGATTGAAGGAGCAACACCTGCATCCGGATCACCATCATACATTACAACTTGAATGCTTCCTTTATCAAGAGTACCATAATTATGAACTGTAGCTGCAATAGTTATTTGTTCGCCGGAAATATATACACTGTCCGGTGGATTGAAAACAATGTCGCTTTGTGATATAGCTAAATCAGGCAGATCAAGTGAATAACCAAGCGGCATAAAGTCTGCACCCCAACCGCCGCTGCTTTGAACGACGGAAACATTCTTCTGGCTTTTTATTCTATAAACGTAGTTACCGTATGGACTTTGAAATATAAACCCTTTTCCAACTTGCAAAACTGTATCGGCAATCAAAGTTGGGGAGAGGTAAGGATATGTGGTGTTACCAAGTTTTATCACCTTAACCCTGTTATTATTCTCATAAGAAAATATAGATACTTTACTTTTTATAGTTGGAATTACGAAAGTAGTTCCAATGTTCTTGCCGGTTGAGTCTGCACTACGAGCCATATAATTGTAATTCCCTTTCCAACCCGCAAACGGAATATTGGCGGCAGTAACGGTTCCTGTTGACACCACTTTCCAAAAAGTGTCGGATTTTATACCGTGTGCCTTGACCTGCCAAAGTCCGAGAGTATCAACAGCTATTGTATCACCTGTCGCCAGATTTGTAATTAACACAATGTTGTTATCGGCATAGGATGTTACAGTGATCGAGTTTTGCCAATATCCGGAATAACCGGAAAACCCATAGAAAAGTTTACCGGAAAAAAATCCATTTGCAGAGGGCACATAATAATCTTGGTCAGTATAAGAAAGTGCAGATACTGGTTTATTACTTACCACTTGAATTGCTTTCCCTTGTATGGTGGAGATGTTCGGAAAATCTAAGAATTGCCCCTTATTCAAGGTACTTGCATATACAAAATTTCCTGTACTTAGCTCTCTTATAGTATATTGGGTACCATCTTCGTATGCAAACACTATGAAATGGGGATCATATTTACTGCTCCCCGTCATCATCCATGTATTCAGCTTTGTGCTTAAACCTCTGCCGCTTTGATCGAGAGCAAAGAATCCATTCACATAATTTGTGATGGCATCTCCAATTAGAACAGAATAAGGCTTGTTACCGGAAATAGAATAAATCCCTTGCCCCGGGTTAATAGAATAAAGTGTATCGGCTTTCAGCGTAACGTTTCCTACCGTATCCCCGGCAGCTCCAATTATCATCACTTTGGTGCTGTCAAAATATGAGAATATAGTAACATCCTTGAAAGTAAAAACAGTTGTTGTGTAAAGAGAGTTGCTTACATTGTTCACTGTGATGAAATTTGTTGATAGCTGATTACTCGGTTGTTGAGTACTGATTATTCCGGAAGGAGCGCCGGCGTATCGTTCGGTAGGAGAGTTTGTTCTATCTAATTGAGCAAATATCTCTTGCCCTGAAAACAAGACATACACTATTATCGTTAAGTATCGTAC
Source organism: uncultured Ignavibacteriales bacterium (assembly GCA_913053915.1). The sequence continues at coordinate 2,695 of CAJXGP010000194.1, forward strand.
CATGTTGATCCCCCATTTTGGTTCTGATTAGAAGTTTTGTTATGTTGCTATTGTGTGTGATAAGTTAATTCGAATATACTATATTATTCAATAAATACCAAGAAAAAACAAAATTAATCGATTTTTGCGAATTCAAAACTCCTGAGCCTATGAAAGAAAAACAATTAGTTACGAGAATTGCATCGTAAAAGATAAAGTCTTTTTTTTGCATAAAGAAAACGAAGTAATATTAATTATGCAAATGCGACTTCCAATTTTCCCTTCCGGAACATAGATAATTTTTATATCGTTATTTAATAACCGATCTGTTGGGCATCTTGCTGTATTCTACCATAGAACCATCATAAAGGGCGGTTTGACCATCATTCAACACAAAACGTATAACAAACCAACTTCCGCTTCCATAATAACCTGTGTTGCAATAAGTAATTATCGGTTTATCGAAATTAAAACCGGCTTTCTTGAAAATTGTTTTAATATAACTTTCGTTTCCAATTTCATAATACGAACCGACTTTCTTGCTGAAGTTACCAATGAAAAGCTCTTTTGCCCCAAGGATATGCCCATGCTTTGCAAGTCTTGGATCATTATCCCTTCCGAAAAAATGAGCAGGTTCTCTTGAATCTAAAAGTTGAACTTTTTTAGTTGTAACCGCATAATCAACATACGGAAGTGTTGCGATAGTGTTCAGTCTCATTTCTTTAATTGTAAAATTACCGTGTTTTAACATAATAGGTACTTTGGATATTGCTCTTTTTTCAGCTTTCCATCTGTTAAAGCCGCCTCTTAAAACAGCTAAATTCGATAAACCGTAATACCAAGCCGTCCAAAACTCCCTTGTTGATGCGACAAAAGATGTTGCTCTTCCATTACCACTATAAAAAACGATGTAGCTGTTATTTGAAATTCCTTTTTGTCTGAATAATTTTATTATTTTATCAGGCGATGCAACATAACTTGGTATACCGTTACGATTTTCCATCATACTGTTTACCGGGATTGAAACAGCATCCGGAATATGCCCTGCGTTATATTCATCAGCTCTTCTCGTGTCAACTATTACAAGTAATTTATTATACATATTTTTTGCCAACCACGTTGGTGAAACAAGATGTGTTGACGGAATATTTATTGCATATATAGGCAACCAAATTGCAACCGACAAAATTGCAAACAAAATTGAATATCTTTTCTTCATAAGAACCTCCGCTTTTTATCTAAATAAATATACTGTATAACTTTCTAAAATATTCAAATTTCACATAATAATAAATGATTTAAAACCAATTATCAAATTGTTCTAATTACAAGTTGAGTACAATTAATAGATTTTTATCTATTGCCTTGTATTAAAAATAATTTTCAAAACTGAATAGTTGTAGTATTTTTATTACTTTAATTTTTTTAATTAAATATGAATTCACTCAAAAAAGTTTGAAATTTTATTAGTAAAAAATATCGTTCTTTAACTTTTTGCACAAAAAGAGAAGAGATTGAGTTTGTACACTTGATAAGTAATTTTTATACAGATTCTCAGGTTGTAGGTTGTTCAACAAAAAACTTTATTTATTAACAGTTATTACGATTATTAATGCTCAAATAATATCTAGCATGAATTTGACTTAATAATTATATCCTTTCATTTCCTCCTCATTGAATTCAACTCCAAGTCCAAGTGCAATCCTGTTTACGAAATTAAAATAACTAATGATCAGGTTTACGCAAAGTATATCTTCATCATTCCAGCCGTAAGATTTAATCCGGGAAATATCTGATTCGGAGATTTTAGAAGGGAACAAAGTTAATTTATATGCATATTCCAAAAGGGATTTGCTTTTTAAATCCATATCTAAATTATGGAAGTCACTTATTAATAAATTTATTTTATTGCGGTCCTTCCAATAGTGATTTAATGCTTCGGCATGATGGTTTATGCAATATGGACATTTATTGGCAACCGAAACTACTATTGCAATCATCTCTTTCAACTTACGTGATAAATTTGATTTTGTAAACATTATTGTTTTGTACAATTTAAGATGATCCTTCATTGCTTCAGGGAAAAGGCTTTGAATTTGCATAATGTTGGATAATTTACCCCTGCTGCCAATAATATCTTGGTATATTTCCGTTAGCTTTCCTTCGGCTTTATCTTCTTCAATAACTTTGATGTAAGGCATATTGGTTTACAATTGTGATTATTTATTTGATCTTCTCTATTTTATTATAAATGTTTTCGTGCCTATTGGAAGTAACCGGATTGAACTTTTCAACATTGAGTAATTAAGGCAAAATTAATTAAATTAAAATATCAAATAAAAATCAAAATATAGTTAAAGACTTCTTTACTAAGTTTTTAGAGGAAAATAATCATAGAAAAACACCCGAACGCTATGCAATTCTTCAAGAAATTTATGACAACAAAGATCATTTTGAGGTTGAGTCGTTATTCATCTTAATGAAAGATAAAAACTACAGAGTTAGTAGAGCAACTATACATAACACAATTGAGCTATTATTAGATTGCGGGCTAGTACGAAGACATCAATTTGGCAAAAATCAGGCACATTACGAG
>CAJXGP010000195.1 GCA_913053915.1 uncultured Ignavibacteriales bacterium
CTAACAGATTCAATGGCTGCGAATCGGTAAAAAACTTTATCTATTGCGTTGTCTATTTGACGCAAAATATCAATAACCAATTCTCGATCATACATACAATGCCTCTTTTTCTATGTGTTTTTTTAGGTATGGATTCATTTTATTATGTCTTCTTACAATATCAACACGAACTCCAAATAACTCCTCCAATTCCTCTTTAATATGAACCGGTTTCAACATATCAGGATCCTGTAATTCAATCACGACATCAATGTCGCTTTTTACTGTTGCCTCTCCCTTTGCAAATGAACCAAACAGTCCAAGACTACTTATATCATATCGACTCGCAACTCTTTCTTTATATTCTTTCAACAATTGCATTATTTCTGAATTATTCATCTTTTTGCTCATCCTTCATTATTATTTTACTTGCCTAACATAAGATTAGGTGTACTAATGAAAATGGCAATTGTGCCATTCTTTGACCGCATAGACTCATGTTACTCTTTTTAGTTAATTGATTGTCATTTCTTATGACTATACATAATTCCTCTTCTTTTTACAATTAGTTTGTGTTGCTCACAAGGCAACCTATACTAAAAATCAGCCGGGAGTAATAATTGTCGCTGATCAGGGCTTCTTACACCCTTTCCGCCTTGGTTAATCACATGTGTATAAATCATAGTAGTCTCCAATATACAGCAACAAAAACTATCCTATATTATCCCCTTCTCTTTAAGTGTGTTCTTTGCCTCCTGGCCGGATATCCTCAGTTATATGGCTGTAGTAGTCAGATAGGCATGACCCAATAGATCCTGCACAATTGTAAACCCCTGCTTTTAGAAACTCTATTGCCCTTGAGTGTCTTAGTGTATGCGGATGTCCAAGCTCCTTCGGTGTGCCGGCTATCTTTGCTTGCTCATAGAACTTACTTCTGAGCAAGCTTGAAGATCTTGCTCTTGTCTCTATATAGATGGCAATGTAGGAAGCAATCTCACCGATCAGATTTGATGGAACAGGGACGATCCTTGTAGGAGCTCTGCGGCCTTTCTGCTTTTGCTTTAATGTTACCGGCTTTATCTCAGCGTTTCTGAAGTCAATGTCGGTGGTATCACCTATCGATAGCACCTCTCCTATCCTTGCTCCTGTATAACGCAGCACCGGGGAGGTAAGCTATCTATCGTATTAGGGTCGTGATGGCAAAGATAGGGACTTTGTAATATTTATACGTCTGAATGCAAATCAGGGGCTTATTTACATTCTGCTTTGATGAGAGATGAGTAATAAGCCATTTGCCCATTACCCCCTTACAGGGCTACCCTGAATCCGATCTCATCAAATCCGACTTGAGGCCTAAAAGATTTCCCCTGTTTTTCGATTAAAACCAGTCCAACCTGCTCAAGCATTTTTATATCCTGAGCCACATTCTTTATGTCTCTTTTTAGCATTCCGGAGAGCTCTCTTAAGCTTCTCGGATGCTTACGCTTTATAACCTTCAAGATCTCCATTCGTTTGAGAGTAAGAATTCTCTTTACGGCTTTTATGCTTGCAAAACTCACTTCAGCCTCTTTCTACCCTTTCCCACAACTCTATAACATCGTCCTTCAGTTCATTGGCCGACCTTATGTTTATGGCTATTGTTTTAACCTTCATATAACCCCCTTTTTATCTTTTCCATGTCAGAGAAAAAATCTTCAATGAGCTGCCTTATACTGAGGAATTCATATTTTATCTCTCTGTCATTTATATGCTTATGATCTTTCTTTCCCTCGGCATTATCATATCCTAAAACCCGTTTCCCGTTTACAATATGAACCAGAGAGTATTTAAAACCGAAAGGCTTATCTTTTGTCGGTTGAATCTGTCAAACCTTGATCTTCACTGTATTACTCAACTCATCAGTATGCTTTTTATAAATAACAAGCTTTCCCTTCATGTTGGTATTATATGTCTACTATATTGTAAAATCAATAGAGTATTGAGTTAATTGTTTATGGGTATATTTAACAATTCAGAAATCTGTAATGGTATAATTACACAGGATAAACCTTACCATGCAGAGATCGTTAAACAGATATTTTAATTGGTAGAAGCCACAGTTTCCAATGACTTCTGATGTGAAAATGAGTATTTTAGAATCATAAGTCTGGTTAGGTTTACATAAATGTCACAAAATACCTATTTGTGGGTCCACTCCGAAAAGTATTATTATAAAAAGTATAACAAACAAATATCTTGTTATTTTTGTGTATTAGGATAGTATATTATCGGGAGTCATTATATGTTTAAGAAATCGGCAAAATTCATCCAACAGAACCTTTTCACATCAGGAAAATCATTAGCGTTATATGAAAGCCCTAAATCATGGCATAATTAATTTCGTAAACAAGTTACCCTGCAAATAGATGAGAGTTTGTTTGAGCCGTTATACAGTTCAGATCAAGGTACTCCAAGCGCCTTGATACGAGTGATGATTTTGATGATGACAATAAAAGAAGCAGGAGGATTAAGCGTGGAACGAGTGAAAAAAGTTAAATAAGAGGGTTAAAGGACTACATATAAAGAAGAATTAAATATATTTTTGCATTATTATTTGGGAGTCATATGGAAAAGGACGAAAAAACAATGTTAGATAAGTTTTTATTTGGATTTTTCAATGATTTTGTAGACTCATATGAAAAAAACGAAGAAACAAATAAAAAAAACGATTTATTTTTATATTGTTATGTGATGTCCCTTTTAGAATTGCGTAAATTCAAACAGGTCGTTAAAACCATTTTCTATAAAGATTTACTTTCTTTATATATTAGATTATATTTTCTAGATAATAATCCGAAATTTTACTTCGATGAATTAGAAAAAGATGATAAAAAATACGATATTTCCGAAAATCTTGGAAAATTGTTTGATGCTTTTAAAGAATGGGAAAAGGAACAGTCCCAAGATAATGACAAAGAAAGGGGTTTTTTCACAGATATCTTAGTTTTAAAAATCTGCAATGATTTTTATTCGCTTGGAAAAGATTTTAAGAAATTTAACGGTAAGTCCGTTGAGATAATAGAAAAAACTTTTACCTTGTCAGAAGAAATAGGGGAAAAATACATTCTTTCTAAAATTTCTTTTAATAATACGACTGAGAATGATATCTCGGAGACAGACAAGATAAAATTATCCGAAATATTTCATGAATTAGGCTCATTTTATGAAACTGTTCAATCTTATGAGAAAAATTATCAAAACAATAAAATCATAGAATATTATAAAAAATCATTAAAATTCAGCTATAATATATTTACTACGGTAGATATGGCTTATTTTTATAATCAGAAAATTTCGTCAAACGGGGAAGACTTAGAGTCAATAAATATAGCCGAAGACTATATAAGTGAGTTCGAAGGCAAATTGAATGAAAAATATCCAAATAAAAACGATATAGATTATTTAGATTTTTTCAATATCAAAGCCGACAACTATTACTATATCGATAAATCCAATCTTGAAAAGGAAAACTACGGAAAGGCCATAGAATTGATTGATAGAATGCCCTGCCATAGCATCCATGATAATGTTACTTTTTATAATCTTGGCATTACCGAACAAAAAAATAAAGAATATGTTAAAAGTTTATGTGATTTTGAAAAAGCTTTAGAAATATTTTATAGCTGCTATCCTGAACTCGATAATGACAAAATTGGACGGTATACTATTTATAAATCTAAAGTGCACCAAATATCCGACCTGGAAGATAATCTTTATTTCATATGCGAAACCAAAATTTTAAAATGTAAAAAAGAGATAGAATGTGTTAAAAATATCGACTTAGATTTATTGGAAAAATTAAAGGTAGACGATAATGGAATACAAGATTCAATCGATTATGATATTGTCTTGCTAAGGTTTAAAAAAAATATATCCATAGGGAATTATAAAAAAGCCAAAGATGCAATAATAACCTTCATAGAGAATAAAAAGAATGATTTAAATAAAGAGAATAAGGCGAGCTTATTCGCAAGACTGGCCCATATATATTTTATTATCGGCGATTTCGAAAGATCAAAAGAAAAATTAGAAAAGGCCATTGATTACGATAGTGAAAACGAGTATATATTAAGGTTTATAGCACAGCGTGACGCTTTTAAAAACAATTTCTTTTCTAAAGAACATAAGTCTCAATTGTTCTGTGTAGGCTTTGTTAGTTTCATAGCTATCGCTTTTTTTACGGTACTTATGTGGTATGTATTGGGCAGGCTTGGATTGGCGAGGAATATTTTTTCTAACCCAATTGTTTTCATCTCGCTCCTATTTTCTTTTGTTATCCCTGTATTTATAACTCTTTTTTATCCTTTGCTTAAAAAAATTAGCGTGGGGAATATGCAATTAGAGTTTTTTGACGGCACAGGAAAAGAACGGAAATAAAATAGGATATATCGATATAGTATGGGATTAAGACAATCTTGCAGTTATTGAGGCTAAAGAAACATCTTATAAAATTTAAAAATCCTTATCGCTGTTCTTGTTTTTCGAGCTTTTATTACTATCCGGCTTGTCAATCCGAAAACCTCAGCGGCTCATTCCGTTACCTGTTATTCCATGCGGTCCAATCTCCGGCTCATAGATACTTACCGGCTTATTAAGCATCTTTTGTGTGTCTTCTGTAATCAAGGGTTTTAAGCCGTGGTAAAGTGTTTAACTTTTTTATTTTACTTGCAGGATTAATGCTTATATATCTGTGTTATATACAGCGGTTAAAAAGATGAGATAAGGTTGATATTTCTAAATTTAAACTTTTAAACGATATTTCGCTTTCTCTTTTGCCTGTATTTTTAGGCAAGTCTAATATTCTAAGTTTTCTTTGAAGTTGATATGTTTTTGTATCGCTTAAATTTATATCTATAAACGTTCTTTTTTCAAAAAATGGCAAGAAGTGTTTCGGAAACGTAATGAGCTTTTTATCCATCTGAAATTCACACCAATAAATATTGCCGCGCCTGTATATTCTCATTTTAACCGTCATAGAAACTGTATGGTTTTTTACAGGGTGTTTGCCGTGAGCCGCTAATTTACTGTGGCCTTAAATGGCTCCCCGAGACGGACTCGAACCGCCGACCCAGTGGTTAACAGCCACTTGCTCTGCCAACTGAGCTATCGGGGAATAGATGTATGAGTTAAAACGACATTCAGTATAATTAAAATTATGCTAAATGTCAATGTTTTTTAATCTCGTGTCAAACCAATTTAAAAATGTTACCTTCGGTTAAAATTAATACTATTATTAATGCCGAACG
>CAJXGP010000196.1 GCA_913053915.1 uncultured Ignavibacteriales bacterium
ATAAGCGCCGCCGTAAGCCTTTCTAATAATGACTGTTACTTTAGGGACAGTCGCTTCACAAAACGCATATAATAATTTAGAACCATGTCGAATAATCCCATTCCATTCTTGTTCGGTACCGGGCAGAAAGCCGGGTACATCCTCAAGTACTAAAATCGGAATATTAAAAGCATCGCAAAATCTCACAAACCTGGCTCCTTTGGTTGATGAATTAATATCTAAAACACCTGCTAAAACTGCCGGTTGATTTGCTACTATCCCCACGGACATACCACCAATTCTAGCAAAACCCACAATTATGTTTTCTGCATAATTAGCCTGCACCTCAAAAAAATCATGATCATCTATAAGAAGATAAATTATTTCCTTCATATCATACGGTTTATTAGGATTATCAGGAATAATCGTTTCCAATTTTTCATCTAGAGAAATCATACTTTCATCAAAAGTTTTCTCAATCGGTTTATCCATAAAATTTAGAGGTAAATAGCTCATTAATTTTCTAACACCTAGTAAGGTTTCAATCTCATTTTCAAAAGTAAAATGTGCTACACCGCTTTTTTTGGCATGGGTCTCTGCACCTCCTAAATCCTCGAAACTTACATTTTCATGGGTTACGGTTTTAACCACATTCGGACCGGTAACAAACAAGTAGCTGGTATTTTGAACCATAAAGACAAAATCCGTAATAGCGGGCGAATAGACAGCGCCGCCGGCACATGGGCCAAGAATAACCGATATTTGCGGTATAACACCTGATGCTAAGGTATTTAGTAAAAAGATATTTGCATAACCTCCAAGGCTAACAACCCCCTCTTGTATTCTCGCCCCGCCGGAATCATTTAATCCTATTACAGGAATACCGGTTTTCATTGCCATATTCATAATTTTAACAATTTTTTCCGAATGTGCTTCCGAGAGAGAACCGCCGAATACAGTAAAATCCTGGCTAAATAATGCAACCGGACGACCGTCTATTTTGGCAAATCCTGTAACCACGCCATCGCCGGGATAAGATTGTTTGTCAATTCCAAAGTCTTTGCTGCGGTGCTTAACAAACATATCAATTTCTTCAAAACTACCTTCATCAACCAGAAAATCAATTCTTTCACGTGCTGTTAATTTACCCTTTTTATGTTGGCTTTTAATTCTCTCTTCACCACCACCAAGTTTTGCAGTTCTTTTTCTTTTTAATAATTCTAGATTTTTATTTTGCATTGTAAAGTTTATCTATAATTGTATAATCTACAAAATTGCATGAATATCGATTTAATTAATTATTGAAATTAAAGGTGAATCTCCCAAAGATGTAAATGCCGATTTAATCTCGTTTTGATAATAGGTAAACGTTTCCATGTTTTCTTTATCGGCATTTTTTTCGATATCTATTCTTTGAATAATTTTTCCGGGATCCCTCCTCATAATTAAAATTGAATCGGAAAGAATTATCGCTTCCGTAATATTAGTGGTAGTCAAAAGAAAGGATGTTTTTAAATTGAAACTGATTTTCTTTATCAAAGCATATAATTCATGCTGAGTTTCCGAATCAAATTTTTTAAAGGGATCATCAATCAAAACAATAGCCGGTTTCAATATCAGAGCTCTCCCCAAAGCTATACGAAATCTGAAGCCGGAATGTTTATCAAGCGGAAAATGATCTTCATATCCTGTTAATTCTAGAAGATCAATTATATTTTTTAAACTATAATTATCATTTTTTATCTTTTTCTTTTTCAAAGAAAGTGCAAATTCTAAATTTTGTTTGACTGTATACCAAGGAAAAGAAGAAGGATTTTCGGGGATAAATCCTATCTCACCGCTTGGTTCGTTGTAAGTATTGCCATTAAGTAAGATTTGTCCGGAAGATGATTTTTCCAATCCGTTAATAATTCTTAACAAAGTGGTTTTACCCGCTCCAAATGGGGCTAATATAGAAATTATTTCACCGGAAGATTGATGTTCAACTTGAAAATTAACATTTTCGAGGACATGTATTTTTGAACCGGCCAAACCTAGAAAAAATTTGTTAATATCTTTTACTACCAATAGGGGAAATTTTTCAGTCAACAATTACTCCAATGAAAGAATTTGTTTTTTAAATATTTTAATAAAAAACCGGTAAAGTAAATTACTATTCCGATTATTAAAGTTACAGTGAACATAGCCGATAAATCTCTGTACATCAAAGCGGTTTTGAATATCGTCCCTAATCCTCTACCACCTTTTATAAATTCAAACGCAATTAGAATAGACCACAAGTAAGTATGTGAATCAAGCAAATATTTAATCAGGCTTGGTCCGATTGCTTTCCAAACAACTTTTCTGGCAATAATGGATTTATTACTTCCTAATGCTCTAGCGGTATCAATATACTCATGCTTAACTTTTTTTGATTCTAAATGCACTTTTACTATCAACGAATAAAATACAATTACCGTTATAAAAATAAATCCTGTAATAGGCGAATTAGGCAGCCAAAAAATCAAGAAAAAACCGAATACCATATCCGGAATATACTTGGGAAAAAATGAGAGCGAAGAAATAAAATCGAATAGAAATGAATTTTCATTTATGATAAATTTAATGATTGCATAAACTAAAAAATATGCTATAATAACAGATATATATATTGTAGAGAAGGTTGAAATTAAATTAACGGCGAGATGATAGTCTTCCCAAAGAGCGCTCAGAGACATTAAAACAATTGACGGTTTCGGAAGAAAATTATTAGCAGGGATTAAGAATCCAAATAATATTATCCATAAAAGGAAATAAGAAAGTATAAAATAAAGTTTTTTATTAGATAAAACTTTTTGAAAATTCATAATTGTAAATTTCAATAGCTTGTAAATAACCGACTCAATTTAAATATTTTTCAATTTTAATATATTGAAAGGAATACTTTATATCAATTAAATATTATTCCCATTTTAGTTAATGTGCTGAAGATAAGGATTTTCTTTTTTCTCAATAAATAACGAGCTTTTATCTCCATGACCGGGATAAATTTTTGTATCGTCCGGCAAAGTAAAGATTTTTTGTTTGATTGATTTAATCAAAATTTTATAATCACCTCCCCATAAATCAGTTCTACCGATGTTACCCTTAAACAAAACATCACCGGTAAGACAAATTTCTTCTGAAGGGAAATAGATACAATATTCTCCCGGAGTGTGACCGGGTGTAAATAAAAAACTTATTTTTGTTAGACCAATTGATAAAGGGATTTGTTCAGTAATAAAATTATCAGGCTCGGGAGTTTTATCAAAATTAATTCCAAATATCTCCGCCTGTTTAGCTGCATTTTGTAATAAAGGTAAATCTAATTCAGGAATATAATAAATTGGATTGTACCGATTTTTTATAAATCGACAGCCGAAAATATGATCGAGATGACAATGAGTATTAATCAAATATTTAAGGGAAATATTATTAGTGGAAATAAAATTTTTTACTTGGTGATTTTCCTCCTCATATGAACAACCGGGATCAACAATTACAGCTTCATTTGATGTATCATCCCAAACTATATAAGTATTTTCAGCAAATGGGTTGAATGTAAATATTTTCAGTTTTACCATAATAAAATTTGACCGTTAGTAATATAAACATTTCCAAAATATTCATTTTGTAAGAATCAAGTAAATAAGAAATCTCATTCTAAATATGGGCTTCACACTCAACTATAAATAAAAATGTGAAAACCGGACTTTATGTATTGTTCTCTATAATTATATTTTCATTGCAAATTACCGGTTATAATACCGATTATTATATTTGTCAAAACTTCCAACACTTCAGAAAAGATCGTTTATAATTTTAAATTAATTCGCCGGTTCAGGTATCCTTAGAATAAATCACTTAAATTTTCTTTTTACTCTTTGATTTAGATTTTTAACATAACGATTGAAATTAGACTTAGTTTCTTCCAAAGAATCACCTCCGAATTTCACTAGAAAGAACTTAGCGATACTCCAAGCAGCCATCGATTCACCGACCACCGCACAAGCCGGTACGGCCACGAAATCACTTCTTTCTCTCCGGGCATCCACTTTCTTCATAGTTTTAAGGTCTACGCTTTCAATAGGACTCATTAAAGTAGCAATCGGTTTCATAGCTCCACAAATTATTATCGGCAAACCGGTCGAAATTCCGCCCTCAATTCCACCGGCTCTGTTTGTTTTTCTAGTGAGTGTATCACCTTTCTTTATAATTTCGTCATGCAAAACCGAACCAAAATTTTCTGCCGCTTCGAAACCAGTACCGATTCCGACTGCTTTAACAGCATTAATTGACATTATCGATTGAGCTAACTCGGCATTCAGTTTTGTATCATAGTGCATAAAGCTGCCTAAACCCGTCGGTATGCCTGAAACTATCACATAAAAAGTACCGCCTAAAGTATCACCTTTTTTCTTCGCCAACTTAATTTTATTAATTATTTTTTTTTCTTGTACTTTATCTATAACTCGAACTTCACTCTTATCGGATTTTTCCGATATATCCCATGCATTAAAATTAACAGGGAGATCATTATTAAATAATTTATCGGCAAAATTTGAGTCGGAATAAATACCTCCGATGCTTTCTACAAAGCTTCCCACATAAATTCCAAAATTTTCAAGAAACCTGCGCGCGATAGAACAGGCAGCAACTCTTGCTGCAGTTTCCCGAGCGCTCGAGCGTTCTATGGAATTCCGAATATCGTCAAAACTATATTTTGTAACACCTACCAAATCTGCATGTCCCGGGCGAGGGATAGTTATTTTTTCAACGGCAAATTTCTTTTTATGGGAAGTCATTTTATCTGCCCAATTTTCCCAATCTCTATTTTTTATTAATAAAGAAATTGGAGAACCTAGTGTCTCCTGAAATCTGATACCCGAAAGTATTTCGACTGTATCCGATTCAATTTTCATTCTCAGTCCGCGACCATAACCAAACTGTCTTCGTTTCAAATGAAAATTTATGTAATCATTTTCAATTTTTATATTTGACGGGAAACCTTCCACAATTGTGGTAAGAGCCTTTCCATGCGATTCACCGGCAGTAAGGAATCTAATCATTTTTTCTCCATATAAATCCAAATGCAAATATAAAAAAAACGCCCGATAAACCGGGCGCTTTTTATCATAATTACTATTTAATTAATTATTGAGGAATATTAAGGCCAATAAATCGGCTATTACCCTTCGAATCTTTAACCATCAAAAGTACAGCCGA
>CAJXGP010000197.1 GCA_913053915.1 uncultured Ignavibacteriales bacterium
ATTCATTTAATGTTTAATCATCTTATTACCTGTTAATTGCGGCATGAAGTATAGCTATTGTTGTGCCGTCGTTAGTTTTTCTTATTTATTAAATTCACTATCACTTTAATCATTGTTGCCTTTTCTTCCGGTTTGCTGACCGCTATCATTAATGTTAAGGCAACCAGCGCATTATCTGCAATTCTTTTTTTCCCTGTTTCCGAAAATAGTAATCCGTTTTTTTCCAGAAAATACAAAAACAAGAATGCACCTATTCTTTTATTCCCATCAGTAAAAGAATGATTCTTTACAATGAAGTAGAGCAGATTCGCTGCTTTTTCTTCCACGCTGGGATATAAATCAACACCATCAAATGTTTGATAAATTGTGGCTATTGAACTCTTGAAAGAATTGTCTTTCTCGTGTCCGAATAATTCACTGTTTCCGTATGCCTTCTTTACCAATTCAATTTGTTTTATTGCTTCTTCATATGTCAATTGATAGACTTCTTTTCCGGAAGTATTTTCAATTTTTAATGTTTGATAATCATATTGGTCAAGGATTTCAAGAGCATATGAATAATCAGAAATTATTTTTAATAGACCTTTACTTTCATTACTTGTAAGTTCTTTGTATTCAAGTGTATTCCCAAGTATTTTTATTGTTTCTTTTAATTCATTCAGTTGTTTGACTTGTTTTTGTAATCGTTGTTGATTAATTGCGTAGCCTTTTATCAGGTAGTCCTTCAATATCTGATTAGCCCAAATTCTAAAATCCGTCCCTCGTTTTGAATTTACTCTATATCCAACAGCTATGATTACATCAAGATTATAATATTTTACATTTTTTGTTTGAGTTTTTCCCTCAATTGCACCATGCTGAATGGTATGTGCAAAATTTGCACTAACCACTTCTTTTTCCAACTCACCCTCTTTGAAAATATTACGAATATGTTTGGTAATTACAGTTCTATCTCGTTGAAAAAGTTCTGCAATCTGACCTGTAGATAACCATATAGTCTCATTCTCAAAATGAGTTTCTATTTTTACTTTGCCGTCTTCGGTTTGATAAATTATTAACTGGTTTTGTTTACTCATAATATTCTATTCCATTGGCCTAATCATTGATTCAATAAAATCTATCTCTTCTTTTATTAAACCATATTTTTTGTAGAGTTTTTCGTCTGTCCAAGGTTCGGAGAAGTCTTGGAGGGGGACATAGTAGTATGCTTTTTGCCAAGTATCTTGAGTTATTTTTTTGAATGACAACATTAGATGAAAAAATCTAGTTTGAGTATAAGATATCACATTTTCTGCGACCTTTTTATCGTTAAAAGGTCCAATTACTAGGTATGTTTCTGTGCAGCAAGTGTTAGCTTTAACGATAAAAGGTTTTATCCAATCTGATGATATATCTCCTATACCCCAAGCTTTGGGGACAAATACTTTTATTTTATCTATCCATTCTTTGTTTTTTATGATAGAACTTTTTGAGACATATCCTTGTTTCTTATTTGCATATATTTTAGCAGAATTTTCAAATCTTTTTTCTTTGTAATCTTTAAAATAACCTCTTAGTCCAAAAGGTTTTTCTGAATTTACAATAGTGCTAAATGAATTATATCCTTTTTGGTTCATTTTTTTAAAAATAGAAATTGCCTTATTATAACGAATAAATACATCTAATCCTTCTTCTAATAAAGGTCTTTCCATCTCTGATATTATTTTGCCGTCCCTATATGAAAAAACTTTACAATCACCTCTATTATCTCTATCCCATAAGAAATAACAGACGCCTCCTTTTATTTCAACACCCGGGAAACATTCACTTGCATTAAAAAAATCATGTATTATTCTTGTCCTGTCATCATTAAGCATTTCTTCTCTAAATTTATTCAATCCTTTACCCCCGGCAAACCATCTACTTGGAATAATCATGGTTAAGAATCTAGGATTAAGCTTTTTAGCCTGCTCAACAAACTTTTGATAAATAGGCATTGCACTAGCTTGCGCGCCTCCATCACTCAACTGATACGGTGGATTTCCTATAATTACATCAAATTTCATATTAAATATTTCCTTAGGTTTATTAGTATGTATAAATTGATAGGCGTAAGTCTCTAAACTATCGCCTCTGTCATATACTTCTTGACTTGCACCACAAAAGGTACATTTTCTATTATGCCAAGTGTGTTTTATATTGTCAAAAACAATATTGCCTTGCTCATCTTCAAAGGTTTCACAAAACGAGTATTTGCTATCGGCTGTTTTTGTTCCGTAAACAGTTCTGCGAGAAAGTAGTGAAGTAAGTTCGGTAATGGCTATGCCAAATAGTTGGTTTTGCAAAATATGGTCAGCTCTTTTTTGCTTATCGGGAATTTGTGTTTCCAAACCTTTCATCAGCCTTTTTGCAATCTCTCGTAAAAAGACACCGGACTTACTTACGGGATCAATAAATGTTGTTGTTTTGCTTTTAAACAACTCTTGGGGCAACATATTCAAGATTTTATTTACCAATTTTGGTGGCGTGAAGACTTCATCATTGCTTAAATTGGCAATGGCATCTAAAACATCGGGATTATAGTTTACATTAATCATTATCAGCTATCTTTAAAAAATGGGTTAACGGAAAATCTTTTATGGGTTCCGGCATAAAAGCCGGGTCTGTTTCGTAAAAGTCAGAAAATAACGTGTTCGGTTCTTTAGCATTTTCCACTTCCAATAAATTAGCGAGCGTAAAATCTCGTCTTTTAACCATACTTCCGTTAACGGCAGACCATTCTGAAAAGATAATAGGCTCATCATTTTCTGTTTTCAGCGTCAAGGCATCACCACATAAAATATTTCGTTCAAGGATATATTTTATACTGGTTCTGCATTCCTCTTTGCAATTGCTTTTATATTTGGCAGTGTATTTTTCATTGAATATATCAAAAAGTCTGATTCTTGCTTCTTTCGCATTGTCTTGCAATAAGTCTACGCCATAGATACTTGAAACAGCTATTACTGCATATCGCTCATACTCTAATTGGTTTTTACCGTATCTTCTCTCCACAACAGACAATTTTCTTCTCAGTATTTCAACTAAAAAATTACCTGTGCCGCAAGCCGGTTCTAAAAACCGAGAATCGATTCTTTCGGTTTCTTGCTTTACTAAATCAAGCATTGCATTCACTTCTCTTTCAGAGGTAAATACTTCTCCGTGGTCAGCAACCCTCTTTTTAGATTTTACTTGTTTATCTTCCATTTGATTATATTCTTTCCTATTCTATATATGCTAACAAAATTTCTTTCATTCTCGGTTTTCTTTCTTAGCCTTGCCGGTAACAGCCTTAGTATAATTCAAATCATTGACTAATATGAGTTAAGTAACCGGTTGGGAAGTTTTTTCTTATTTTTTCGGCAATTTTTCGATCGGAAAATATACCGAAAACGGTGGAGCCGCTACCGCTCATTAATGAAAACAAAGCGCCGCCGGCGTAAAGTTGTTTTTTAATTTGTTTTATTTCAGGATACTTTTTAAAAACCGGTACCTCAAAATCATTTTTAACGAATTCTTGCAATTTTTCAAAATCAAAAGATAATTTTCCGCTTAACGTCGCCAAATCGAATTTAGGTTTATGTGGAATAATATTTTCATAAGCCCATTTAGTTGATATGTGGATGCCCGGATTAACTAACAAAATCGGATAGTCTATTTTAAAATCAATTACCTTTAAAATTTCGCCCCTGGAAAATGCTAAAGAGGGAAGAGGATTTATAAAAAATGATACATCCGAACCTATTGTTGATGCGAATTTTATTAGGTCTTTTGTATTTAAATTTAGATTGTACAGTTCGTTTAATGCTTTAAGTGTAGCTGCTGCATTTGAACTTCCACTGCCCAACCCTGCGCCAATCGGAATGTTTTTCTTCAATTTAATTTCGAGGTTAAAAATTTTTCCGAATTCTTTTTCTAATTCTTTTATTGCATTTATGATGAGATTATTCTCGGTATTTCGAAGTGAATCTATATTACATATAAGAGTAGTATGTCTAGATTTTTTAAATGATATTATATCATAAAGATTAATCGGATAAAAGATAGTAGTTAAATTATGAAATCCGTCCTGTCTCTTATTTATTATATTCAGGCCAAAATTAATCTTCGCAGGAGTTTTAATTTCTAGATTTTCCATCGATTATTTTCTTTATTTCTTTAATATGTTCCGGCATCGAACCGCAGCAAGCGCCTATAAAAGAAGGTTTATTTATTAATATTTTTTTAACGTAATCACCGTACGATGAGAACGATATTCCGCAAGTAATATTGTCATCTATGTAATTTCCTGCACCGCAATTGAGGTAAGTACCCCAATTAAAGTTAAAACTAATCCGGTTAAATAATTTCATAAAAATATCCGGATAAATACAATTTATACCGATCGCTAATGGATTATGATCTAAGATAAAAGATATCGCTTTATCTATTTCTTCACCGCTAAGCAACTTTAGATTTTCGTCTAAAAAAAGACTTACGATAAAAGAAATATTGTTTTTTGCACAATGTTCACAAATTATTTTTATTTCATCAAAATGGCTTTGGGTTTCATTTAGAATAAAATGGCTTCCATATTCCGTTAATAAATCGATGTGTCTTTTATGATTATATTCAATTTCTTTAAAAGTCAACCTTCTTTCAACTTGATAACAATCTTCAGCAGGAGCATTTGAACCTGCTATGAATATAGGCAAATCACCCACAGTTTGAACAGCTATTTCCAGGCTTTTTTTAACCAATTCAGTTTCATTTTTCCAACCATACGCGGATAAAGATGCAGGATTGGTTCGGAATGTATTCGTAGTGATTATATCTGCTCCTGCTTCAATATATTCTCTATGCACTTGACTAACTATATCAGGGACAGTAATATTTGCTAAAGACATCCAGAGTGGTCCTTCAGACTTCACCCCCTTTTGTTGTAATAAACTTCCCATTGCTCCATCTAATATGAGCGGTCTAGCCATTCTTTTGAATAAAGAGAATGGATTAATTTGTTTTATCATGCTAAACATCAACTTAATAATTTTATTGAATTATACTGAAGCTCAACTTCTGAAATTCTCCTATTTAAATCAATCATTTCTTCCGGCATCATCAGTATCTCCCGACAGGATGATTTTAAATTTCTTTTTTCCAGCAATTTCTCATATCGTTTTATTAATA
>CAJXGP010000198.1 GCA_913053915.1 uncultured Ignavibacteriales bacterium
TCTCTTGACGACGACTGATCCTTTCTCTTATCTTTTTTTATAATTTTACATTATAGATTTAATAAAAGTCATATTCCAACTTAAGCATTACAAATATTCTTTTGATTTATTTAGTAAAGTACTATTTTTCCACCGATTTTAATTCGACATTTTCAATACTAATCTTTAATAAAGTTAATCATCGATATTTCTACTATATGCATATCTTAAAATTCTAAAGAGGTAAAAGATGTTCAAAGGGAACCCCAAAGGATTATTTGTTCTTTTCTTTACCGAAATGTGGGAGCGATTTGGATTTTATACAGTCCTTTCAATTTTTGTTTTATACTTACAAGAAAATTTTCATTGGAATGCAACAATAACCGGCAATATTTACGGACTATTCTTAGCCGCAGTTTATTTTCTTCCCTTGTTTGGCGGGATGATAAGCGACAGACTTTTGGGCTACGGAAAGACAATTCTTATCGGCGCCTTTACAATGGGAATTGGCTATGTTTTAATAGCCATACCTACAAAAGAACCTGCTTTACTTTTTACTGCTCTATGTGTAATCTCAATCGGTAACGGGTTATTTAAACCCAATATGTATGTTATCGTAGGAAATTTATATCCAACTGCTAGCGGTTCCATGAAGGATGCTGCTTTTAATATTTATTATATGAGTATAAACATAGGCGCTTTTTTAGCTCCTATAGCCGCAACTTCAATAAAAGATTTTATGATTGAACATTATCATTTTTCATTGGCGCATGCATACAATGCAGCGTTCGGTGTAGCTGCATTGGGATTATTTATCGGCGTAGCGATTTTTTTAATTTTTAAGAAATATTATAAGGATGCAGATTATCGGGTAAAAGACAAAAGAAAGGGAAAGAATGATATTGTATTAACTAAGAAGCAAGAAAAGGATAGAATAACTGCTTTGCTTATCATTTTTTTTGTAGAAATTTTCTTCTGGATGGCTTACTATCAAAACGGATATACTCTTACTTTGTTCGCAAAAAATTATACTACAGCTTCAGTTAACACACTGACATATCTTTTATTTGATCCGATTTCACTTCTGGCTATATTGGCTTTAGTATTATGCCTATCCAATGCACTGAAAAAAACTTCATCCATTAAATCCAGGACGTACAACGGAATAATTTCTTTTATCGCGATTGTTGTATTGATAATTAAATTAGATACTTTACCCACTCATAATGCTATTTCACCGGAAAGTTTTCAATCATTTAATCCGCTATTTATTATTTTCCTGACTCCGATAGTCATAGCGATTTTTGCCTGGCTCAATAAAAAACACAAAGAACCGAGCTCACCGGGAAAAATTGGATTGGGTATTTCTATTCTTGCAATAGCATTTGTCGTAATGATCTTTGCATCTATGAGATTACCGAACGTTCAAGAATTTTCAACAACTACATTTACAAAAGTAACCCCTTACTGGTTGATTTCATTTTACTTTGTAATGACAGTCGCTGAATTATTCTTAAGCCCGATAGGCTTATCTTTTGTTTCCAAAGTTGCTCCATCGCATATGAAAGGAATAATGATGGGAGGATGGTTCGCCGGGCAAGCTATCGGAAGTTATCTTTCCGGTTTTGTAGGAAGATTTTACGTAAATTGGCAATTATGGCAATTCTTTTTGTTGCTGGTAGTTACGCTAATGATATCCTCATTATTAGTCCGGATATTCTTAAAGAAATTAAAAAGTGTTTCTACATCTTAAATTTGCCAAAAATCATACTTTGCGTTGATAAATTGGGAATGGTGATTTAGCACCTCTTTATTACACACTCTCTTTTTGACAATTATTGCCGTGAGCATATTTTTCAATTTGAATGGTTGCATGTTCAATATTAAATTTGTCATTTAGCTGTTGACTTAAATTATTTAAAAACATTTCATCCTTATTTTCATTTGGAACTACTAAGTGAACCGTTAGCGCGGTTTCGGTTGTGCTCATTGCCCAAATATGTAAATCATGAACATCTTTTACTCCTTCAAGTGAAGCTAAATAGTCATGTACTTCATCCGATTTTATATTTCGGGGTACTGCATCCATTGATAAATGAAATGAATCTTTTAATAATCTCCAAGTCCCGATGGTGATGGTAATAACAATTACTACACTGATAATCGGGTCTAGTAAATAGAAACCGGTAAGATTTATCAGAAAACCTGCTATTACAACACTTAGTGAAATAACTGCATCGGCTGCCAAGTGCAGAAAGGCAGCTTTAATGTTTATGTCTCTTTCACCTTTTTTCATAAAAAGCAGTGCGGTCAACGCATTAATTACAACACCGATCCCCGCTACAATCATTATTACAGTTCCTGCAACAGGTTCGGGTTCGATTATCTTCCGTATCGCTTCGATTAAAATAGCTCCTACGGCAATTAGCAGAAATATTGAATTAAAAAAAGCTGCTAAAATTGTAGTCTTCCTTAAGCCGTAAGTTCTGTCCTTCGTTGTTGCTGTTTTGGCTAAATAAGCAGCGCCCCATGCAAGTAATAAACCCAATACATCGCTAAAATTGTGTCCCGCATCTGCAATTAATGCCATTGAGTTAATGAGCAAACCGAAAATCAATTCTATGATAATGTAAATTACGTTTAACGCAATACCGAGAATAAACGCTAAATTATAATTTTTTCTTTTTGTATACGTGGAAAAATGTTTGTTCTCTGCCATATAAAATATTTAATTACTGAATAATTTTATCGTTACTTGGAAATACTCTTTTCCAAATCATTGTTGCAATAAAAAGCTAATGTATCTGACTTCACTTTCTCAAATGATTCCTTACCTTCATTAATTGATATGAAACTGCAAAAATGAAAATATCAATAACCGTTGTAATATCGCATTATACATAACTTATTTTCAATTAGAGATAAAATACTCTTCAGCCTTGTAGCATTGCCTAATAATTTAAAAGTTTCGGCAATGGATAATATATTTTCAAGCATGAGTAAACCGGTTTTTGTCGTTCTTACCTTCTTTTCGTCTATTATTTCCATCTAATTATACAGTTACAACATTAGTCATTATAATCTCATTTGAATAAACGTTCAAATGTAAAAATAAATATTAACTTAATCAAATTGATAGAAAACACGACTATTTTATCTAGAAGATACTAATGATTAGACTATAGTTAAACAAATCATATTAAGCGAATGCTTAATTTTTACTCAAGTTGACGGTCATTAAAAATACGTCGTTAAAACGATTGATCGTTTGTATTCCGCTCAAACAACCTATAATTTCAAGAAGTTGTGGAAATTATCAATATAATCAAAAAAATCACCCTAGATGAGGATAATTAAAAAATGATTTTTATCGACATTCTGAGGAACGTAGCAATGAAGAATCTGAGAATTGTAGTTGAAAAGAAATTCTTCGCTCGACCGGAATGACAAGCTTCGACTTTTCGGACAATTTAGTCTATATAGATAGAAAACTTTTATGAAGGAAGATTCCCAAAATCTTGAAGACTCCGGGAATCTTTACAATTAAAAAAATTTAAAAATGTTAATAAACATCAACGATGTTTACGGCTATATTTTTGAAATCCGGAAGTCCAAATGTTATTTTTATAATTTATATCGGGTAATTGTCGATTCGGATCAATAATAACCGAATCAATCATACTTGTTGAATTATATTTGAATGTCCAAGTATCTCCGCGCTGCCAAATTTCAACAGGTAATTTTTTTATTCCGTGATGTCCATTTTTTTCTTTTACTTCTACGGTAACAGGCATAACCATTTTTTGCAAATTAGCAATTTTTATAAAAACACCTTTAGCAGGGTCGTTATCATCGTATTTTACACTGACAACAGCTTGGTCCAATTTCCAATCTTTTACAAACCACTCTTTCCAGAACCAATCTAAATCTTCGCCGGATACATCATTCATCGTTCTAAAAAAGTCTTTTGGAGTGGGGTGTTTATAAGCCCATCGTTTAATGTACATACGCCATGCATAATCAAAGCGCTTATGTCCCAAAACAAGATTACGAAGCATATAAAGACCTATTGCCGGTTTAAAGTACTCTTCAACCCCTAAGTAACGTGAGGTAATATCGTCGGCGTAAGTCAATATGGGTTGAATATTCTTTCTTAACATAAACGGAACAATCAAAGGAGCGGAATCACGCCTTGTATTGTAATATTCGCCATGATTAAAATTTTTAGTTGAATAAATATTGTCGAACGTATTAAAGCCTTCATCCATCCAAGCATACTCTCGTTCATCCGAACCAACAATCATCGGGAACCATGTATGTCCGATCTCGTGAGTTGTAACACCCCACAACCTTCCGCCCTTATACTTCCAGCCGCAAAATACAAGGCCGGGATATTCCATTCCGTGCACAATACCGGCTATATTTACTGCAACCGGATAAGGATAGACAAAGTAAGCTTTTGAATAAAATTCTATTGATGATTTAACATATTCGGTAGACATGCCCCAAGCACTGTCCGATGCAGATTCAACAGGATATACAGACATTGCCAAAGCTTTTTTCCCTTTCGGCAAATTTATTCTGGCGGCATCCCAAACGAATGCTTTTGAACTGGCCCATGAAACATCTCTGGTATTCTTCATCTTAAAGTGCCACGTCAGCATTCCTTTTTCCACCGGGCGCATCGATGGTT
This sequence comes from uncultured Ignavibacteriales bacterium, assembly GCA_913053915.1. The sequence goes on from CAJXGP010000198.1 coordinate 4,673, forward strand.
TATTTACTTCATTTACTTTAATAATGTATATTGTCGAATCACTTTTACTAGCTTCTTTAAGCCTTCTCCGTTCAGTTCTTGTCAATACATCATCCGGATTTTGTAATTTACCAGAGCCAACTACTATTTGGTTGGCGGGAACTGTTATTCTGTAATCAAAATTGCCATAATCCAGATAAAATTCACCGGCTCCGAGATATGGGAGTGTATTCCAGCCGATTATATCATCGTAAACTTCCATCCTCGGATACCATTGTCCTAATTCATAAATAATTCCATTTTTTGTTTTAAGCCAGCCCATACGGTCAGAGCCATAATGGGGAATTTGGAAACTATATCTAATCGTAATTATGACTCTCCCACCTTTATGAGGTATAGATCTGGGAAGAATTATCTGCATCCGGGTATCGGAAACTAAATAATTCGCTGCTTCTGTTCTACCGTTTTGAGTAATTTCCACAGTTTTTAAGTTATAACCCTTGGTGTAATTTTGTCCACCAAACCGATAT
>CAJXGP010000199.1 GCA_913053915.1 uncultured Ignavibacteriales bacterium
CTCCCTAAAGGACGTGGTTAGTGATAAAAATCTATCCCTTTTTAGAATAGAGCCATGTTTTATAAGCTTAGACCGATTATCAAATAGCTTTGCTCTTGATTAGGATTAACAATATATGAAACGTGAATAGGTAAACTAAATTTTCCAGTAACAGGTATTTCCTTTGAGAATGTAATGCCTGTATTTATTACGGAAAATTTATTCGTACTGTAAACTGCACTGTTCCCACCCGATGCTCCTACGAATAAAGAAATATCAACATTATTTACGCTAAACGGATAATCAATTTCGAAATAAGATGAATTATCGGGGTCGTTGTAAAAATTGATATAACCGGAAAAGGAAAGCGGAAATGATTTAGTGCCGATATAACCGATTCCGGCTTCGAGAGTATGTGCACCTTTACCGTCATTTTTGTAATTAAAGAGTTTTAATCCGGCGCTTGGAAAGTAGTAATCGGTATAGGATAAAGTGAAGATACCGAAGTCTGTTTTAACAGAATAAGATGTCAATAAATCATTTTCAGAATATACACTTGAAATACCTGCAAAACTGTAAGCTCCCCATGCACCGATTGAAAAACCTCCGGCTGTGAAGGTTATTGCCGGCTGAAAACTTGGTGAATTACCGATGTCCATGCCGCGCCAAATATATCTACTGTAAACATCTGTTCCGATCTGTATTTGTGAAAAAGAATGGGAACTGTATAATATCGTTGTTAAAAAGACTAAAATGAGTACTATTTTATTTTTTTCCATTTTTTAACCTTTCTGATGTTATTACTTGTTTACAAGGCACTTTTACCCGACTCTTCAGTGCGTATCCTTATAGTATCTTCAACAGGAAGAACAAATATTTTACCGTCGCCGACCTCACCTGTTTTAGCAGTATTTATAATTATCGATATTGCATTCTCCAACTGCTCATCCGAACAAACCAATGCGATTTTGATTTTAGGAACAAACTCGATATTATATTCGGAACCCCGGTAAATTTCCGTATGTCCCTTCTGTCTGCCGTAACCTTTAACTTCGGTTACCGTTAATCCACCGAACCCTGCTTCCTGAAGAGTGTGGTGTACATGTTCCAACTTATGCGGACGTATGATCGCTTCAATTTTTTTCATGTTTCTGCTCTTATTTTCTTTGTGAATAAAAGTTTAAATTATCAATTTATAAAAACCTTAATGAATTAAGTAAATACTGTGATATTACATAAATAATTATTAGTATTAGCATAACTACCTTAATATTTAAGGTTATTAAGCGTAAATATATAATAAATTAATAATTATATCAAGCTTTTGTTGAATTATTTTTTTAGTCTGTTCGTCACAGAATTACCTAGGTTTACCCTATAGAATTAAAAATATTCATTGGGCTTACGGAAACTTTTAAGTAAATTATTATATTGTTTCATTATTTAACTGCTTTATTTTTTATTTATTGTATAGTTCATGCCGAGCAAGTTTACAAACAAATCAACAGTAGTACGGAAATCCAGTAATTTTAAAAATGTCGAAAGCACAAAAACAAGTACAAGAAAATATATTGACCAACTTCTTTAACATCAGTATTCATTCTTGGGCTTGATTGCGTATATAGTTTTACAGTAAGCTGATTATTGTGATAATCAGGATATTACCTCATTCTTTTATGCAAAAATGCGACTTTCTTTTTTACGATGCAATTCTCGTAACTAATTATTTTTCTTTCATAGGGTCAGGAGTTCGGAGTTTAGTTTTTTGTCCTCCTTTTTTCTAAACTCTATTCTAATCGAATTTGATTTCTCGTGTTGAGTAATTCTTTTAAGTACTCCCGATCAACATCTACTGTATCCATATGTGATAAAGACTTACCAAAGAGTTTTTTAGTTTTCACACACGTTCTTTAGTCGGAAGCTATTTTTATATTCAAATAAAAACTTTACTTTAGAGACAAACATTATTTAGGGGGTTGTAATCCGATAACTTATTTTATTCCATTATCTAAATAAAAAATTTAATGACTATAAATCCACCTATTAAAAGGAATGTAAAACTGAAAGCAAGTATATTGAAATATTTATCGATAAAAGTTTTTATTTGTGGTCCAAATTTCCATATCAATGCGGAAACTAAAAAGAATCTGCCCCCTCTTGAGAAAATGGAGGCTATTATAAACATAGGGAGATTTACACTGAATGCACCGGCAGAAATAGTAAAAACTTTATACGGAAGAGGAGTAAAACCGGCGGTAAATATTATCCAAAAATTATATTGCTCATATAAATTCTGAATTTTATAGAATGTAGCATGAGTAAAACTCGGGAAGTGGCTAAAGAAAAAATTAGCAATTGAAGTAAATTCACCTGAAGGGGTCCACCATAAGAAATGTCCAATCGAATAACCCAAAAGTGCACCTGTAATTGATCCGAGCGTGCAAATAGTCGCATACTTAAATGCTTTGGAAGTTACGCCTAAGACTAGAGCAATTAACAGAGCGTCAGGCGGAATGGGGAAAAAAGATGATTCGGCAAAAGCTAAAATAAATAAAGCAATTCCTCCGTAAGGAGTTTCCGCCCAGTGTAAAACCCAATCATAAAGTTGACGAAGATATTTCATTAAATTTTATTGTCTGTTAGTGATGATTTTTAAACGGTAAATTAGTAAAAATAAATATGATAAAGAAAGGAATTTATTCCTTCCTTTAAGACTCAAAATATATTTTTTCTTTTCCTTCATGAAAAATTAAAGTCATCGGTGCAGATAAAAGAATAATTTTTACGTTGGGTTAAATCCGTATTTATCTCACAATATAAATTATGCCGTTTATTATAAAGTATCCAAATTAATTAAGTTTCCAACTTTTCTATTTTTGTCATTTTTGGATTAAAAGAGGTAAGAAATTATAAAAAATGCATGTATTTTTGTTAAAAAAACCAATTTAAGAAAATTATACTTCCTTGACTTTCAAAGGTTATATATCTATTTTTTCTTTCTATTTAATAACAAATTCAAATAAGATTTATGGCGGATACTTCTGATTTTAGAAATGGTTTAATTATAAAATTTAAAAATGATTTGTATTCAATCGTCGAATTTCAACATGTAAAACCCGGGAAAGGCGGAGCCTTTGTACGAACCACTCTTAAAAATTTAAAATCGGGTAAAGTATTGGATAATACTTTCAGAGCCGGTGAAAATATAAAAATCGTTCGAGTAGAAAGAAGAAAATATCAATATCTATATCGTGAAGATGATTTCTTGGTATGCATGGATAATGAAACATTTGAACAGATAAATGTTCCGATTGAATATTTTGGAGTAGGAGTTAATTATCTAAAGGAAAGTGAAGAAGTTAATTTATTGTTTAACGGTAATGAAATAATTAATGTTGAAATTCCCATCTTTGTCAATTTAAAAGTAGTGAAAACGGAACCGGGATTCAGAGGAGATACTGCGACAGGTGCTACAAAACCTGCAAAAGTTGAAACGGGTGCTACGGTAAGTGTACCTCTATTCATTGAGGAGGGAAATATTTTAAAAATTGATACCAGAACCGGGGATTATGTCGAAAGAGTAAAATCTTAAAATTAAGGCAGTAAAATGGATTTAAATATTATAAAAAAACTTGTTAAGATAGTTGATACAAGTGAAATAACCGATTTGGAAGTTGAGGAAAATGGATTTAAAGTAAAGATTGCAAAGAATATGCAAATGCCTGGCGGGGTAAATCATTCGGAAGTATATTTAAAACAGCCGTTACCGGATAAATCAAACCAAGAATCAGCCGAAGCTGCAATATCTGCAAAAGAGCAGGAGCAGAAAATTAAAGCGGAAAATTATCACGAAATCCGGTCGCCTATAGTGGGTACGTTTTATAGATCGCCGGCTCCGGATGCAGATGCCTATGTTCAGGTAAGTAATATAATTTCGCCGGGAACCGTACTTTGCATCGTTGAAGCAATGAAACTGATGAATGAAATAGAATCCGATACAACGGGAAAAATTGTAAAAATTCTTGTCGATAACGGAAAACCTGTAGAGTATAATCAACCCTTGTTTTTAATCGATACTTCCGTCTGATTCTTATTTAACATAGAGGATATTTTGTTTCATAAGATTTTAATCGCTAATAGAGGCGAAATAGCATTAAGAATTAAAACTGTTGCTGTTTATTCTGAAGCTGACAGAGAGTCATTACATGTTACATTTGCAGATGAAGCGGTTTGTATAGGCCCGGCATCAAGCAGGGATAGTTATTTAAAAATACCATCTATAATTTCTGCCGCTCAAATTACCGGCGCTGATGCTATTCATCCCGGTTATGGCTTCTTGGCTGAAAATGCCGGTTTTTCAGAAATATGTGCTGAATCGGATATTAAGTTTATCGGTCCTTCACCCGAAATGATTTCTGCTATGGGTGATAAATCCTTCGCAAAAGAGACAATGAAAAAGAACGGAGTTCCGGTTGTACCGGGTAGCGATGGAATTATAAATGATGCCGGCCAAGGGAAAGAAATTGCCCGTAGCATTGGTTTCCCGGTTATTATTAAAGCTTCTGCCGGTGGTGGTGGAAAAGGTATGCGAATCGTTTGGCAAAAAGAGGACTTCGATATAGCCTATCAAACAGCTCGTAATGAAGCAGAATCTTCATTCGGTAATCCGGATGTTTACTTAGAAAAATTTGTTGAAAATCCGTGTCATGTTGAAATTCAAATCATGGGTGATATGCACGGCAATGTTCGTCATTACGGCGAAAGAGACTGTTCCGTGCAGCGAAGACACCAAAAACTTATCGAAGAATCACCCTCTCCGGCAATTGATCAACAATTAAGAAAAAAAATGGGCGAAATCGCAATATTGGGTGCAAAAGCGGTTAATTATGAGGGTGCAGGAACGATCGAATTCTTATTAGATAAGTATAAAAATTTCTATTTTATGGAGATGAATACCAGGATTCAAGTTGAGCATCCTGTTACCGAATGGGTATATGGTGTAGATTTGGTAAGACAACAAATTTTGGTTGCCGCCGGACAAGAGATTCAAAAATCTATTAAAGAACCTGTCGGGCACAGTATTGAATTCAGAATTAATGCCGAAGACCCTGAATTTGGATTTAGACCCTCTCCCGGTAAAATACATTCATGTCATTTCCCAGGTGGCTTCGGCGTAAGAGTTGATTCTCATA
>CAJXGP010000200.1 GCA_913053915.1 uncultured Ignavibacteriales bacterium
TGATATGTGTATAATTTCATTGGTGGTTTCAATTTTTTAAAAAATAATTAATTTTTTATCAAAATCAAAATGCATTTTTGCACTTACATATTTTTTTTGTGAAGTGCCGGGATTGGTTTTTTTTGTAAAGAATATTTTTCCGCCGCAGCGGATTGACTTTTAACTTTTTAATTTTGACTTTTTAATTGCTCTTTAGCGTGCCGGGAATTAATTATACTCATCCCATCTTTTGACTAACAGGTCATCTTCTCTAAATCTTCTAAATGCCTTTATAAACCTTTTGGCTACCTGAACATTTGTGATAAGCGTGATATTCATATCTACCGCCTTTCTTCTTATTAAATAATCATTATCCAACTCATATTTTTCGGAACTTTTCGGGATGTTAATTACCAAATCAATTTTCCCCTCGTTTAGATATGTCATAATATTCGGTATTTTCTTTTCTAACGGCCAATGTAAAATTACAGCATCCATTCCGTTGGCTTTAAGGTAATTAGCTGTTCCCCTTGTGGCATAAAATTTTATACCAAGTTCATATAGCTTTTTGGTTTCGTTAAGTAATTCTGCTTTATCTTTAGGTGTACCTGTTGAAAGCATAATGGCTTTTTCGGGAAGTTTAAAACCCGTTGAAATATAGCTCTTCAAAAAAGCTTCATCAAAATAATCTCCGAGGCATGCTACTTCGCCGGTAGAAGCCATTTCAACACCAAGCACCGGATCAGAACCTTTTAACCGGGTAAATGAAAATTGCGGAGCTTTTACTCCAACATAATCCACATCAAAAGATGATTTATCAATTTTAGGTAATTTCTCTCCCATCATTAGTTTGGTAGCGAGTTCAATAAAATTAATTTTCAATACTTTTGAAACAAACGGAAAGCTTCTCGAAGCTCTTAAATTACATTCGATTACTTTAATCTCATTATCTTTAGCTATAAATTGTATATTAAACGGACCGGTAATCTTAAGTGCTTTTGCAACTTTTTTTGTAACAATTTTTACGCGGCGCATTGTTTCGAGATAAGTCCTTTGCGGCGGTAATACAATTGTGGCATCACCGGAATGGACTCCGGCATTTTCTACATGTTCGGATATAGCATAACAATAAAGTTCACCAAAATTTGCTGTTGCATCTATCTCTATTTCCTTAGCGTGAGTTATAAATTTACTGATAACTACCGGATATTCCATACTGATAGCTGCAGCCTTAATTAAGAAAATTTCCAATTCATCGTCGTTTAACACAATGCTCATTGCTGCACCGCTGAGTACATAACTTGGTCTTATTAGAACCGGATACCCGACTTTTTTTGCGAACTCTTTTGCTTCATCAATACTTGTTAACTCTTTCCAATCAGGTTGGTCAACGCCCAATTTATCTAAAATTTTAGAGAACTTATTCCTATTCTCGGCATTATCAATTTGTTCGGGAGAAGTACCGATTATATTTATTCCGGCATTGTGAAGTTTTACGGCAAGATTATTGGGTATTTGTCCCCCCATCGAAACAATAATTCCGTCAGGATTTTCCAATTCATAAATATCGAGAACTCTTTCGAACGTTAACTGTTCAAAATATAGCTTGTCACAAATATCATAGTCAGTGCTTACTGTTTCAGGATTGCAATTTATCATTATAGTGCTGCAATTCAGCTTATTAAGAGTTGCCACAGTATTAACACAACACCAGTCGAATTCTACAGAAGAACCGATTCGGTATGCACCGCTTCCGAGAACAACGATTTGTTTTTTACCCCCTAACGGTATATCGTTTTCACTACCATGATAGGTTAAATAAAGGTAATTTGTCTGTGCAGGATATTCGGCTGCCAAGGTATCAATTTGTTTTACTACGGGGATAACATTTAAAGACTTTCTGAACCTTCTTATTTCTAATTCACTTGCATTAATAAGCCGGGCTATTTGAAAATCTGAAAAACCGTTCTTTTTAGCTTCCCGCATAATTTCCGTAGTTATATCTTTAATTTTTTTATTCTTCAGTTTTGCTTCGGTATCAATGATGTTTTTCATCTTATAGAGGAACCATTTTGTAATTTTGGAAAGCTCATAAATTTTGTCAATCGAATACCCTCTTTTTAATGCTTCGGCTACTGCGAAAATTCTCTTATCGGTAGGTTCGGAAAGTTCTTTATCCAAGTCTTCAAATTCGAGACTATTTTCCACAAAACCATTCATTCCCACATCGAGCATTCTAATAGCTTTTTGTAAGGCTTCCTCAAAGCTTCGACCGAGGGACATAACTTCGCCGACGGATTTCATTTCGGAAGTAAGTTGAGTACTTACCTGGTGAAATTTCTGCAAATCCCATCGTGGGAACTTTAGCGCAACATAGTCGAGAGCAGGCTCAAAACAAGCTGAAGTTTCCTGTGTGATTATATTTTCTATTTCATTTAGAGCATAACCCAGCGATAACTTAGCTGCAATAAAAGCCAATGGATAGCCTGTTGCTTTAGAAGCCAAAGCAGAACTTCTGCTTAATCTTGCGTTTACTTCAATTATACGGTAATCCGATGAATTCGGGTCTAAGGCATATTGAATATTACACTCGCCCACAACTCCAAGTTCTCGTATTAGTTTTATTCCAATAGAGCGAAGCATAAAATTTTCTTTTGCCGAAAGTGTTTGAACAGGAGCAATAACAACGCTATCGCCCGTATGTATACCCATTGGATCAATATTTTCCATCGAACAAATAGTAATACAATTATTAAAACGGTCTCTTACAATTTCATACTCAATTTCTTTCCAGCCTCGAAGAGATCTTTCAATTAATATTTGTTTTGTAAACTTAAAAGCTTTACTTGCTTTTTGAACCAACTCATCACGGTTTTCAACAATACCTGAACCTAATCCACCGAGTGCGTAAGCAATTCTTACCATAACAGGATAACCGATTTTATTTGCGGCTTCCACTGCTTCATCTATATTACCGACGGTTTTACTTTTTGCAACTTTCAATCCTATTTCAGTTACCTTATTAATAAACAGTAATCTATCTTCAGTGGATTGAATTGCTTTAATCGGCGTTCCCAGTACCTTGATATTATACTTTTCAAATATACCTTTCTCATAAAGCTCAACTCCTATATTCAGAGCGGTTTGACCTCCAAATTGAAGAAGAATGCCGTCGGGTTTTTCCTTTTCAATAATCTTTTCAACGAAGCCGGTTTTAATAGGCAGAAAATAAATTTTATCGGCAAAATTTTCCGAAGTTTGAATTGTTGCGATATTAGGATTAATAAGCACCGTTGTTATTCCATCTTCTTTTAACGCTTTTATAGCTTGGCTTCCGGAATAATCAAATTCGCCGGCTTGACCTATTTGTAATGCTCCTGAACCGAGTATCAGTACTTTTTTAGGTTTACCTTTTTTTATCATTATAAAGCCCTCAAAAACATATCAAAAATGAATTCCGTGTCATCGGGACCGGGAGAAGCTTCCGGGTGAAATTGTGCTGCAAAAAACGGTTTTGAAATATGGATTATTCCTTCATTTGTCCCGTCATTATCGTTTACGAACCATTCACGCCAATCCTCCGGTAATGTTTCTACATCAACTGCATAACCGTGGTTTTGTGAAGTAATGTAACATCTTTTAGTCCCCATTTCATTACATGGTTGATTGTGGCTATGATGTCCATATTTTAGTTTATATGTGTCTGCACCGGCGGCTAATGCGATAATTTGAGAACCCAAGCATACTCCTAAAACAGGTTTCCCATTTGATAAAACCTTTTTAGTATTTTCTATAGTAGCTGTACACATTTTGGGATCGCCGGGCCCGTTAGAGATCAAGATACCGTCTGCATTTTCTTTTGAAAAATCGTAATCGTACGGAACTCTTAATACCGTTATATTTCTAGCTAGAAATGCTTGGATAATATTATTTTTCGTTCCACAGTCTACAAGGATGATTTTTTTGCCGCTGCGTTTATATTCTGCCGGTTCTTTAATGCTTACCTGTTTAACTAAATCCAGCTTGTTGGGGTCTTCAAATTCAATGTTTTTATTTTTATCAATTACAATTTTCCCAAGCATGGTGCCTTTTTCGCGTAATTTTCTCGTGAGCATTCTGGTATCAATTCCGAAAAGCCCGGGAATTTTTTGTTCGATCATCCATTCGGAAAGAGATTTTTTTGCACTCCAATGAGAATATTCTTTTGAATAATCCGAAACAATAATTCCTCTGCAATGAATCCTGTCGGACTCAAAATTTTTATAAAGACCGTTTACTTTTTCATCATCAGGTACACCGTAATTTCCAATCAACGGATAAGTGAAAACTAAAATTTGTCCTTGATATGAAGGATCAGTCATCGTTTCGGGATAACCGACCATTCCGGTATTAAATATAACTTCACCGTTGGTATTCTCTGGAAATCCGAAACTGATTCCGGTAAATTCCGAACCGTCTTCGAGAAGTAACTTTGCAGTTAATGTTTCTTTACTCATAATTTTTTAATGATTTTTGAAATTATCATAAATAAAAAGTTCGTACAAAAAAATAGCCACTCAATGAGCGGCTATATGGTTATAGTCTCAATTATTTGATTCGCAATGATTTTATTTTCTTTAATTTTCTTTTTGTACAATTAAAATTTATTCCAAAAGGTTTTATAAATATAGTTGAAAGAGAAAACAGATTCAATTTGGTAATTAAAAAAAATAGTGATTAATTTCACTTGTTGAAATCTTTGATAAGTTATTATCGTTGTTTCATCATAAAGGATATCTAAAAATACTTTACTAAGTTTTCAAATTGTGAATATTAACAAATCGAAAAGTTTTTTCACAGGAGGATTACCTTTTCAGAAGAGACTCATTAATTTGTATCTGTCTCTAAAGTAAAGTTTTTAAAAAATAAAAAACAGCGGTCAACTAAGGGAATAGGATAATATAATATTACAAGTTAAATCTTTGTTTTTCCCCGTAAAAAAAACGGGACAGCTTTGCAAAAGATTTTAGAGTAAAATATAATTAAACAATTATATATTTTTAATTATCAATTTTGTAACTAATCGTTGCCCATTATATTAATGATGAAGTACTTGAATAATTGATCTAATTTCTAATTGGTCTAATTACCTAACCTGGACAAGCCGGAACCAAAAAGGGATTTATATTGAAAAATTAACAGT
>CAJXGP010000201.1 GCA_913053915.1 uncultured Ignavibacteriales bacterium
CCGGGGTATTTCGTCTTACCTTTCCATGATGTATGAACGGCTAAAACTGATGCACCAACTGCTGGCGGAAGATGGCAGTATTTATGTGCATTGTGATTGGAGAGTCTCAAGTGTATTAAAACTAATGTTGGACGACATATATGGTGTTATTAATTTTAGGAATGAAATAATTTGGGCCTACCGTAGATGGTCTGCCGCTTCAAAACTTTATCAGAATTCACATGATGTTATTTATTTTTATATAAAAGATAAAAATTATATTTGGAATCAACCATACGAAGCATATGCGGATGCCGGTGCTCACTATAGCGAGGAAGACGAAAAAGGTAAATATCGATGGCAATATTTAAGAGGTAAAAAATATAAACTGTATATGAAAGAAGGAACTAGAGCAAAAGATTGGTGGGATAATATTAAGTATATAAATTCTATGGCAATTGAGAGGATTAATTATGCTACCCAAAAACCCGAAGCCCTGTTAGAGCGCATCATCAAAGCCGGCAGTAACGAAGGTGATTTAGTCGCCGATTTCTTCTGCGGTAGCGGAACTACCGCGGCTGTGGCGGAAAAATTGGGTAGAAAATGGATTGCCTGCGATTTGGGACGGTTTGCTATTCACACTACCCGCAAGCGCATGATCCAGGTGCAGCGGGAACTGAAAAAAGCAGGGAAACAATACCGCGCTTTTGAAGTACTCAACCTGGGCAAATATGAACGACAGTTTTTCTTTGGCGTGCCGGCTAACATTCCGCAGGAACAACAGGAAAAATTGTTGGAAGCCAAACAGGAAAAATATGTCGGTCTCATTTTAGAGGGTTATTCCGCTCAGCGGGTTGAGAGTCACAAATACTTGCACGGCAAAAAAGCTGGGCGGTTTGTGCATGTGGGTCCATTGAGCGTGCCTATTACCAAAACGCTGGTTGAAGATGTATTTGAAGAATGCCGTCAAAACATGTTTACGCAGGTGGATATTTTGGGATTTGAATTTGAGATGGGTCTGGTGCCTTACATCAAAGAAGAACTGCGTCGGAAAGGCGTGGATATCCGGTTACGCTATATCCCAAAAGAGGTTTTTGACAAACGCGCCGTTCAAAAAGGGCAGGTGAAATTTTATGATGTTGCTTATGTGCAGGTAAAACCACACATCAAAGGAAAAGCCGTAAAAATTGAATTGACCGATTTTACCACTTACTATACACAAGACGATCTTGAAGAACTGGAACAGTCGCTGAAAAAAGGTCGTTCCAAAGTCATTATCGAAAACGGGCGGATTACCAAATTAAGCAAGGACAAAAGCGGTATTTTGAAACGGGAACTGCTCACCGAAAATTGGATAGACTGGATTGATTACTGGTCGGTTGATTTTGATTATGAAGATAAAAAGGAAATCATTCATTTAGAAGAAGACGGCGAAGTAAAAGAATACTGGACGGGTAATTATATTTTCGAGAATATCTGGCAGTCATTCCGCACCAAAAAAAATCCGAAGATTGAACTTGTTACAGTGCCGCACATTTACGAAAAAGGTGGTAAATATAAAATCATGGTAAAGGTGATTGATATTTTAGGTATTGATACATCGCATATAGTTGAGGTGGAAGTTAAGTAAAAATGCGGTATAAATAAAAATTTATCTCGCAGCCCCGATATCGGGCATCCCAACAAAAAGCGCCCCGGCAAAAGACATCGGGATAAACTGTTTTCGCACTTGGCAATTATATAATTTCTGGTTTTATTCCTCCGTGTAAAGTTTGCTGTACTGATTAGTATGTAAAAGTGAGTTTGTACTAATTATAAATTTTATTAACAAGTTTGGCAATGTTGTCCCTTAGCAACCACACCGTTATAAGACATAAAGAAAATACAAAATGTATATACAAACTCTCTTGACAGTTGTTAAGATATAACTTAACATTATAACCTTGGATATAATTTGTTATAGTAAAAAAGTTAATTGAATTTAAAAAATTAAAATTACCAATTGAATATGACGTTCCAATATTCGATATCTATTATGTTTTAGAAAATGGCCGTACAAAAGTAATGGAAAGATTTAATTCTTTGCCTAATGATTTGAAAGATTTGGTAAAAGATTTAATAAGTAGGATGGCAACCGTCCCAAATTTTAAATCACCAAAAATTAAGTATAATCTAAAAGGATATAATTATGGTGAAATTAGACCTATGCCGCATAGATTCTTTTTTTTTCAAAAATGTGGCAATAATTATATTTTCTTTGAATATATATTAAAAAAAGTAGATTCATTAAACGATGATATATACAAAAAAATTAATGAACTAAAGGGAAAATATGAAGAAGAATTCAAAAAATATCTCTCAAGAAATTGATGCTTTTTTTGAAAAATCTCCCACATCTAACCAAAAAGCATGGGGTGTGATTAATCAATTTTATCATTTAATTCTTACATATATGGAAGAAAATGATATTACCCAATCAGATTTAGCTCGGAAATTAGGTAAGTCTCGTTCTGCTATATCACAGTTGTTTTCAAAAACTCCTAATATTTCTGTTAAAAAAATGGTTGAGATTGCAGACGCAGTTGGAATTGATATAGAAATCTTCTCGCCACAAGTAACATCCCATAATAATATCGGTATCAATCAATATGATAGTGAAGATTTTTTCCCTATCGAGAAAGAATGGATTGATATTAAGGGGGTTGAATAAAAGGTTATACATTTATTAAATATTTAGGGGGTGAGATAAGTTGTTCTATCCAATTCCCTAAAGTTATTCTATTCCACCCCCTAAATTTGAAAGTCAATTTCTTAATTTTGGTTTTGATATACAAAAAAATAAGAATGGCATATCAATTCCCGCAAAATCAATTAACGATTATTCACACGCTTATATTAATTAATGAAGAAGTGAAAAATGGCAAAAAATATAAATCTTTCGCAGAAACAAAAAATAGAATTTAGAATTGTAGAAATTAAGAAAGTAAGTTATTTCCAAAATGATTTTAGCGAATTAGGTCTAACAAAATTAGAAATTAAGAAAGGTGAAGTTGCTTTAGCGACTAGATTTGATGTTTCAGAAAAGGAAAAATGTGTTTCTATTTCTATAAAGACTAACTTTTTTGTTCGGAAAGATGAAAAACGATTTGATTTATTTGGCATTGAAACCTCTCATAAATTTGAAATAAGAAATTTTCATAAAATTTTTTTTGACTCGGTAAACAAAAAGTATAATATACCTGATAAAATAATGCCGGTATTTCTTAACATTTCAATTTCGGGAACTAGAGGTATGCTGGCTGCCTTGTGTTCAAATCCCGCATATTCAAAGATCATACTCCCAATAATAAATCCAATAGATTTATTAAATAGTTATAAAGAACATAATAAGAATGCCGGCTGATGTTATAAAGGATTCATTTCAAAGCTCTGATCCCAACAAAAAACGCCCCGGCAAAAGACATCGGGATAAATCGGAACAAACAGCTTATTCTAAAGGGATCTCCTTGAGATCGGTAACGCCGTTATACACACAATTAAAATTATTTACTTGCATTTATTAACGCCATACGTTATTATTTAATTTATGATTAAAAGTTTTGCTAATAAATACACCGAACAATTATTTAATCGACAAAGAGTTAGTAAATTTCCATCAATAATTTTAAAAATTGCATATAGAAAACTTTTATTAATTGATGCTGCTGATAAAATTGGAGATTTAAGAATCCCGCCGGGGAATCGTCTGAAAAAATTGTCCGGTAATTTATCCGGCAAATATAGTATAAGAGTAAAACAATCAATGGAGAATAATTTTCAGTTGGAAAGAAAATAATGCATTCGAAGTTAAAATCATAGATTATCATAAAGGATAAATAAAATGAATAGAAAATTAAGCCCTGTTCATCCTGGAGAAATATTACTTGAAGAATTTCTCCTCCCAATGGATATTAGTCAATATAGGTTGGCAAAAGATATAAATGTTTCTCCCAGAAGAATAAATGAAATAGTTTTAGGTAAAAGAGCAGTTACTGCAGATACTGCATTAAGATTATCAGAATATTTTGGTTTATCTGAAAAGTTTTGGTTGAATTTACAAATGAAATATAATTTAGAAATTACCAAAGATAAATTAAAGAAAAGATTAAAAAAAGAAGTAAAAAGATTACAAAAAGTATAAATGTGTGCATAACCAGCAAATCCCAGATAAAAAGCATCCCGACAAAAAACATCGGGATAAAACGGGGCAGGCGGCTTATCGGCAACGCCGTTAACCGGCAAAATAAATATGGTTGAAAAGCCATATAAATATATGTATATTTCGTTATTAAAAAAAGAGATGGGAATTTGGCGAAAGCTACCACGTTTGAATGGGATGAAAATAAAAATGATTCGAATAAAGAAAAGCATGGAATTTCTTTTGAAGAAGCTAACCTGATTAATTCATGCGTTTTTTCTTGTTGGAATTGAGGCGTCGAAGCTTGAAGCTGTATGCTTATACTGCGAAAGGTTCGCAACGATAAGTCCGACAAGAAAAAATGCACCTTTGGTAAACTTATATTTTTTTAATAATTTAGTCTTTAGATCTTCATCAATATCAGTTCCAATAAGTATACCTATCACAGCATTTTTTTTCCATTCAGAACTATTTTCTATACTTGTATTTGTTTTTTTTGAAGTAGTTGTGTTTTGAATACTTTCCAATATCTTATCTTTGTTTTCACTAAATTTGGATAAATACCTAACAAGTTGATCTAAATGAGAATCAATGAGTTTACCATTTTTTAATTCTATAATGGCAAGTATGTTATCATTAGGATTTTCACATACAATTTCTGCTAAAATATCAATTCTTCCACTGCCTTTTGATTTCTTTTCCTCATAATTATTATGAACTGGTAATTCCCATGTTCTAATTATGATTTCTTTAAACTCTTTAGAGGTATCAAGGTAATCCGATAGTATTTCAGGATTTTCTATAATATATGACTGCATATTTAATTCAAATTGAAAAGGATATTCTTTTAATGAAATATCCTTAACACCCATTTGTTTGTATAGTTTCATAATATCCACCTCCTTTTACTTTGCTATAATATAGTAAAACAGTTATAATATGTCATCCTGAGCCTAATGATTTATTTTAACTCAATCCAAAA
>CAJXGP010000202.1 GCA_913053915.1 uncultured Ignavibacteriales bacterium
ACATACTTTAGCAGGTAATGTAATGTAGAGTTGCTGATAATTGCCTATTGTTCTTTTCTGTACCTTCATATACTTAATACAATATTTAACGTTAATTTAGTCGTACGGTAATTACCGGAAAAATAGGATACGTGGAAGTTGGACTTGACTCTTTTATCAGCAAATCCGTAAGAAAATTGAAGCGAGGAATTCAATCTTCTATCTATTGCCTGATTTACAAACAAACCGAAATCAAGAGAATTACCTTCTACTCTATTAAAATGATACATACCGAGCGGTGCACTAATAGAGAAACTATTACTTAAGTTCATACGGTTGGAAAATATTGAAAAATCATCCCAAAATGTTCGCGGAATATTTTCTAGGCTATCAATCCTTTTATAAGCCAATTGTTCTTCTCTTGTATCGGGAATAACCACCGCATTTGCCCAGTATTTGCTGCTTTTGCTGTCTGCACCCGGTAAAACCGTTATTATTGCCTTATTAAATATTTTTTTATTTATATGCTTATTTATTTTATAATCATAAAAAATAGAGTTCAATTCAAATTCGAATCTTGCCAAGTTTAGATAACTTAATTTAACGAATAAGCGGTAGTCGGTGGGCATATAAATAGAATCTCTAAATTTTGAAAATTGCTGAAATATTTTTATACTATCAAATAAACCCCCTACATTCGCTGCACGATTTATCCCCAGCTCTACTTTTATAAGATTATAAGAACTATCCATAATAAAAAGATTACCGACAAATCCCGGATTATTAGGATCGAGCGGCGTCATATAAATCCGATAGATTGTTTTATTATCAATTGCAGAAGTTCCTTGGAGATAATAGTTATAATAATCTAATGCATTTTTCGAAATTGGACCCGGTAAGTTGTTTCCTAAAAAATTAATATCGTTATCATAAAAATTTTTTAATAATCTACCGCCGGTTAAGATATTAATATTGGGAGGGAAATTAGCACTTTGCTTCCTGGCAAGTATTATTTCTTTATATTTACCTGGTTTTTGATAATACCCATTGCTTTCATTTTCAAGAATACCGGTGATTTTCAATGAAGAAGTATCGCTGCCGATGCTTATACCGACACTTATACCGCTACCGTGGTTTCTTGCACTAATAGCTTTCTGAGTTTTTATTATTCCTTTTGCGTAAGCATAGTATTCATAATTAAATAACTTTTTAAATTGCCTTTTTTTCGCTTCAATCGCTTTACGAATGATTCTTAATGCCGGATTCTCTCCCGGTTTTATAATTATTGCGGGAAAGACTATGCTAGTTTGAGATAACTTAAAATTTATATTTTTTTTATCTCTTGTTAAAATTACTGAAACGGTATCGGAATTGTATCCAATAAATGAGGCAACTAACTTATAATATGCCGTCTTTATTTGCCGCAGTGCCGAGTGAGGATTTTAATACTCTGATATTACTGTAGCTGAGCGGTGTCCTTTTAATTTTATCTACAACTTTACCTCTTATGAAATATTGTTGTGAATAGATTGGACTTGAACAACATAATAATAAAACAAACAAAAAGATTTTCATTATAAATAATTATACAAAGAATTATTTTGAATTAAATTAATGAAATATAAGAATAAAAATCCAAAAAAAGCTTCTATTCTGTCGAGCATATTTTCATTTTGAAATATTTCGTTTTAATTCTCATATATAGAAAATGTTTTTTTATATAGAATTTAATACCAATAAGAATACCCGTCCAAATATTTCGGTTCTTTAGATGAAATGTATACACCCTCGAAAAAAAATTTTTGAATTCGGCATTATCCTTAAAGCAAAGTTTGTCCCACAATTTTGCAACTTTTTAAAGCTACTTCAATGATTTAAAATAAAAACACATTCATAGTAACTTTGCAATGAATCCGCCTAAAAAATAACCTATCGCAGCAATACCAAACCCAACAATAAACATATCAAATCCACTTCTAAAAATACTTCTACCGGTAAACAAACTTCTAGCGGCACCTACTGTGAAATGAGCAAGCATTGAAATAGCAAAAGAAATCCAAATTGCAGTTTCACCACCAAAGAAAAAAAACGGGAATACCGGGATTAATGCTCCAATGGCGGTAGCGAGACTAGTGATCCAACCTTCCCGAAACGGTCTAATAATTTTTTCTCCGATTCCCAATTCTTCCTTTACTTTTTCTTCTAAAGCTTGAGCCGGGTTTTTCATTATTTCAGCCGCAAGTAAGCTCGATTTTTCTTTACTCATTCCTTTTGATTCATAAATTAATGACAGCTCTTCTTCTTCAATTTCGGGCATCATTAGAATTTCTTCTTTCTCCATCATTATTTCATGCTCATAGACTTCTTTTTCGCTTGCGGCAGCAAGGTAGCCGGAAGAACCCATCGAAAGGGCATCGGCAATCATTCCCGAAATACCGGAGATTAAAATTATCTGAGGAGTAACGCTGGCACCTATTACACTGGCGATTAATCCAAAATTTGCCGTCAAACCGTCATTAAAACCATACACAATATTTTTTAAAAGACCTCCGGATTCCGATTTATGCCAGGGTTCCCCGCTAGTACCTTTAATATCCATTAGTTTCCCTGCATGTTTTGCAGAATCTTTAGCAAGTTTTAATGCAATATTTTTAGTGGGTTCATCGGAGCTGTGTTTGTAAAGCCCCATATATGATTTTACTTCTTCAGCTTCTTTATTCATTAAAGAACGAAATAACACCCGGGTTCCAAATCTTTTAGAGGTCCAAGCCAAAATATTTGCATGTATTGAGGGCTTTATTGTCTTAATTGGGATACCATTCTTATTAAAAAGTTCTTTCCATATACGTATATGTTTATCTTCAATATTTGCCAATTTAAGGTAAATTTCTTTTTTATTCGGTTCGTTTGTTTGTCTGGAAAGTACTCGATATAAATAAGCTGCATCAATTTCTTCTTGCAAATGGAGCTGCCAGGTAGAAATGTTTTTTTTGTTATTCATTTGTCTCTATAAAAATTCAAATAATTATGTATTAATTAAATAAAGTATGTTTTAATAAAAAAATAATTTAACTATTTGAAAATATCAAAGTTTTTGCAAAATTAAGACTAATAAAGATAAGCGGTGATGTTTATTAACATTTATAATTTTTTTGTTTTAACTGTAGAGATTCTCTTTGAGGTTTTCAAAACCTTGAAGATTTGAAATGATTTATGAAAAAACTTAAATTACAAACAGATGACAATTTCCCGGGCGATTTGCCAATTATAAAATTTTTTTCAATAAAAGATAAAGAAGAAGCTGTCTCAAAAGCACTCGTTGTCATTTTTAATAAATATGAAATATTTTAATATAACTCAATAAAATATCTTCTCATCGTTATCTTATTCAAATGACAAAAATAACACATTTTAGACAGCCTCTGTAAAGGAGAGATTGCATTTTTGTTTTCAACGTAAATTATTGATTTTTTGTAGAATTATTTTCGGTAGGTTCAATCTAAACATTTAACTTTCCATATATCCAATCAATCAACAATATACAATGCAAATTTAATAATTTTTATATTGGATTTAATGAATTTTATGTTAAGATTAGGTTAAACCTTGATGAAAGGAAATAAAATTTGATAATTGGTTATCTTTGCAACTATATTGTATTCAAAATTGTATTCAAAAATTATTAGAATTGAAAGACTGTCCGTTTAGAATCTAAGCCATGCACATATCAAATCAACGGCTTCCAAAGTATTAAAACAATAAGTTTCTAAAAAATCATCTGCAGTGATGGAAGGGTTGGATTTCATCTGTTCCACAGCTGCCAAAGCTCTGACCCCATCAAAATCAACATCAGCTAATCTTGCCGTTAATTCATTTTCCGGTCTGCCAAATACTACGCCGGGTAAAATTGCCACCCCCGTTTCTTCAAGAAGACGACCGCAAAGTTCAACACTGTTTTTAATACCCCGCGTCAGTAATAATTTGCGAAACGGTTCGAAGTTTGGAAATAGATAAAAAGCGCCTTGAGGTAAAGGGACCCAAATACCTGCATCATTCAATTGTTTAGTAATTCGTTCGGCTAATTTTCTTAAGATCCATCTAGAGTTCCAAAGATAATTTTCAATTTCACTTCCGCCTCTATATGCCCTCACTGCAGCATATTGTATTGGAGTACTTGTAGCTGTAAAAGTTTCACTGGCAACAGTAGCCATAGCATCCAACAACCATCTTAAAGTAGGCGGAAATGTAAAAGTACCTAATCTCCAACCGCCTGCGCCACACCATTTACTCAATCCACCGCTGATAATTGTCCCTTCTTTGTAGTACTTAGCAATCGAATGATGCTTACCTTTATGATGTAGTTCTCCGTAAATTTCATCGGAAAGTAAAATAAGTTTATGCTTTTTTGCAACTTGTGCAATTTGCTTTAATTCGTCTACAGTATATGTAATTCCGGCAGGGTTAGAAGGATAATTTAGAATAACAATCCTCGGTCTATTAGGATCATCTTTACAATGCTTGATCAATTCGTCGGCAGTTAATTTCCAATCGTTTTCAGCCTGAGTTTGAATCCATCTTACATGCCTGCCAATAATTTGCGCTTGTGGGGCATAAGAGACCCAACTAGGTGTGGGTATCACCAAATCACCGTAATAAACAAATTGCAGAAGGAACATTAATTCCTTTGAACCGGGTCCAATTAAAACATCCTCACCTGAGCGGCAAACCCCATTTGCACGGCAATGATATTCAGCCACGGCTTCTCTTAATTGAGGAAGACCTTTAACCGGTAAATAGTTTTTTTGATATGCGTTCACCTTTAATTCCTCTACAACCGGACGAGGTACCGGGAATGGAGATTGCCCCAGCCCTAATTTATAAATCACTTTCCCTTCTTTTCTCAAGCGATTACTTATTTCATTAATTGCCAAAGTAGCGGATTGTGGTATTCCTCTTACATTTAGATTTAAGCTTACTTCATACGGACTATTATTTCTGCTCATAAATTATTTTTTATTTTACGGAAGATATTATGTATTCTATTTTGTATCAAACAAAATTACAAATTAATTAGGAGTGATTCTAAAAGAATGAATATTTTGACACAGATTATCGTTAAATTTCAATATTAAATCAATATCTCCATTTCATAA
>CAJXGP010000203.1 GCA_913053915.1 uncultured Ignavibacteriales bacterium
TAATATACCCGATGCTACTTATATAGCAAATAAAAAGAAAGAATTAAAAATAAAAAAATAATCAATTATATTAAAAATATAAAACAAGGTCCACGTTATTGTGGCGCTTGCCATCGTTAGGAATAATTTGGTATGGAAAAAATTAATTTAAAAATTAAGGGTATGACCTGTGATAGTTGCACCCATCATGTTACAAAAGCGCTTGCTTCGGTTGATGGAGTAAGTGAAGTAAAAATAAATAGTTGGGAAAGTGCCGAAGCCGAAGTAATATTAAACAAAGAAATAGATACGGAAAATCTAATCACAGCAGTAAAGGAATCCGGTTATAGTGCTGAAATTCAAGAAGAATTTATTGAAAATCAATTATCACAAAATCCATTGGAAAAATCAGATTATAACCTGATAATAATTGGAGGCGGATCGGCTGCCTTTGCAGCGGCTCTTAAAGCAAGCGAACTTGAGAAAACAGTTTTGATGATAAACGACGGGTTGCCAATTGGCGGAACTTGTGTAAATGTAGGCTGCGTTCCTTCAAAAACATTAATAAGAACAGCCGAAGCTTTTTATCATAGTAACCATCCTAATTTTTCGGCAATAAAACCAGGTGAAAATATAATTGATTTCAAAGATGCCATCAATCAAAAAAACGAATTGGTTGAAAACCTTCGCCGGAAGAAATATATAAATGTTATTAGCGATGATCCGAACGTTACTGTTGTAAAAGGATGGGCTAAACTTCACGACAAAAATACCGTTGAAATAAACGGCGAATTAAAAAGTGCAAATAAAATTTTAATCGCTACAGGTTCATCTACTTTTATTCCGGATATTCCGGGTTTGAAAGAAACAAAATATTATCTAAACGACACTCTTTATGAATTGGATACATTGCCTGAACATTTGATTGTAATTGGCGGAAGGTATATTGCATTAGAAAATGCGCAGATGTTTGTCCGTCTTGGTTCAAAAGTCACTCTACTTCAACGATCATCACGAATTCTTCCGACTGAAATGCCTGATATTACGGATTCGTTAACAGAATATTTAAGAGAAGAAGGTATAAACGTAATAACAGATGTGAAGATCAGTTCCGTATCCGATTTGAATGGAAAAGTAAAAGTGATGTTTACCTCACATAACGTGGAAAGTGTTGTCGAAGGTTCTCATTTATTTATTGCTACGGGTAGAAAAGGAAACACAAAAGATATCGGATTGGAAAATCTTGGGATGAAGTTTTACGGAAATGATTTTATTAAAACCGATAAATATCTGAGAGTAGATTCCTCTAATATTTACGCAGCCGGGGATGTAACCGGTGAGCACCTATTTGTTTATGTGGCGGCTTACCAAGGTGCTCTTGCAGTAGAAAACGCTTTTTCTGAAAAATTAACAGAAAAAAATTATGAGCCTTTGCCTTGGGTTATATTTACGGATCCGCAAATTGCCGGTGTTGGACTTAATGAAAATACCGCTGCACAAACCGGAATAGATTACGATGTTTCGATATTTCAAGTTGCCGATATTCCAAGAGCTTTAGCCGCAAGAAATACAAAAGGATTTATTAAACTAATAAGAAATAAAGCTGATGATAAATTAATCGGTGCACGTATTCTTGCCTCGGAAGGATCGGAACTTTTAATGGAAGTTGCACTAGCTATCAAATACGGCATTACGATAAAAGAATTAAGACAGATGTTTCATCCGTACCTTACATTATCGGAAGGGATAAAATTAGCGGCAATTACTTTCGATAAAGATGTCGGTAAACTATCTTGCTGTGCAAGTTAATTAATGAATTTTTGCTTATTATTGCCGGTGTATTGAACATATTGTTCAGAATGTTAACCTCAAAAAGATAAAGGAAGAACGATGAAATCAAGTAGTAAGCATTGGAATGCAATTTTTTCAGGCACGGAAGATTCAAAATTAGGATGGTTTGAAAAGAACGCATCCAAAACACTGGAATTGTTGGATCATATTCCAAAGTGGGAAAATTCTACGGTATTCCTCCCGGGAGCAGGAACTTCAGTTTTGATAGAAGAACTTCTAACCAAAGGCGCAACAATAGTTCTTAATGATATCAGTATTGAGGCTCTAAGCCGAGTCAAGAGCAAGTTGGGTAATAAATACAAAGGAATTAATTGGCTTTGCCAAGACATCGCCCAACCAATCCAAAGTTCAATACCGGATGTTGATATATGGATTGATAGGGCGGTTTTACATTTTCTAACCGATGAAAATGATATAAAAGGATATTTCGAGAATGTAAAATCAATATTAAAAGTAGACGGCTACGCCATATTTGCCGAATTTTCTAAAACAGGCGCAACCAAATGTGCAGGCTTAACACTTCATAGATATTCCATTGAAGAAATATCCGGATACTTAGGCTCATCGTTCAAGATTGTTTCACATTTTGATTACACATATATAAACCCGCTTGGCGATCCACGACCATATATTTATGTTCTTTATAAAAGAGAAAGTTAAAACGGATGTTCCAGCACAATATTCCCATAATGTTATATAGCATTAACCGTTAAAGTGGCTTCGGCTTTTTGTATGCAGCCACTAGGAAGAAACTAGTTAAATATCGGTTAACTCGTTAAGAACGATTGAGTTATGCAGTCTCAAACAATCACTGAAATTCTGGAACATCTGTTATAAAGAATATTTCCCAGTTACCTTTTCTTTTTAAAATGACACGACTTATTCCAAATCGTCACCGACATTCGGAAAAGTTCTGTTGCGATAACCTTTTTAGAAAATACTCATTCGGTAATATTCAATTTCAACATTTTCCTATACAGCGTAGAAGTATCTATACCCAGTAACTCAGCGGTTTTTTTCCGATTCCAACCGGTTTCTTCAAGAATATTTGAAATATGTAGTCTTTCGTAATTTTGAAGAGCGTCATTTAAATTAAGAATGGGTTCATAACTATGATTTTTATCAGGCTGAATATATGGTGGTAGTTGACCCAATTCAATTATCTCACAATCACACAACAGTACAGCCCTTTCTATCATATTTTCCAGCTCTCGCAAATTACCTTTCCATTCATAATTCATGAATGCTTTCATTACTTCGTTATCGACACCTTTTACATTACGATTAAGCTCTTTGTTATATCTGTCAATAAAAAATTGAACTAATAAAGGGATATCTTCTTTTCTCTCCGATAAATTCGGTAATTTAATTTCAACGACATTAATTCGATAATAAAGGTCATCGCGAAAATTTCCTTTTTGCACTTCATCGAGCAAATTTTTATTTGTAGCCGCTATAATACGAACATTTATTTTAAAAGTTTTATTTGAGCCCAACGGTTTGATTTCTTTTTCCTGAAGAGCTCTTAATAATTTTACTTGCATGTGTTCGGAGAGATCGCCTATTTCATCAAGAAACAATGTGCCTGTATTAGCAAATTTAAAAAGTCCATCATGGTCCGCATTTGCGCCGGTAAATGATCCCCTTTTAAAACCAAAAAATTCAGATTCATACAAATTTTCCGGAATTGCTCCGCAATTAACAGGCACAAAAGGATTATTAGAGCGATCGCTGTTTTTATGAATAGCTCTGGCAACTAGTTCTTTCCCCGTACCGGTGCTCCCCGTAATTAATACATTAGTAGAGGATGCACTTATCCGTGTAATCAATGAAAATACCTCTTTTATAGCAGCACTTTGACCAATCAGGTTTCCGAAGTTAAATCTTTGGTCAATCTGCTTACGTAAAAATCTGCTTTCTTTTTCTAATCGTTTATTTTTTAGTAAATGTTTAATCCGGATAATTACATCTTCAAACTCAAGCGGTTTCAATAAATAGTCTGCTGCTCCCTTACGTAATGTTTGGACGGCAGTTTCGACAGAGGCATAGGCGGTAATAATTAAAACGATTGTTTGCGGGGAGAATTTCAATGAATTTTCCAGTACTTCCATACCGTTTATTTGGGGCATTTTTATATCGCTAATCAGTACATCATAATTTGACTTTTGCAATTCTTCGATAGCAGCTTTTCCATCGGCAACCGTCGTACATCTAAAACCTTCGGCTTCTAAAACAAATGACAATGAATCCCGAATGTTTTGTTCATCATCGGCAATAAGGATATTTTCATTCATATTGATATAGACCTATTACAAATAAGTCGCTTTACCCATTCTTAAAAGTATTAATTATCTTTATAATTTCCTTTTCTGTAATATTGTTTCCGAAAACAGTAGTTTTATTAGATGTACCATCACCTTTCACCGGATAAGAATAATCCTTTTTATCGAATGAAGGATTGCCGGCTCTTGCTTTCAACCTTTCTTCGATTTCGCGCATAAAACTGCTTTTTGAATTATCGGTAACCGAATGAACCGATACTTTAGAAGAGAATGCGGAAATCGACGTTCCTTTATTTATAGGATTTGTTTCAAAGGCAAGGCTTTTTACGTTCATCAAATGTTTTGCGGTAACATTATCCGAAATGATGGAACCTCCGATTGTACCCGGTCCTAAAGTCATCGAAGGAGATAAAGCGGTAGTATATCCCACAGCGCCAACGGAAGCAACAGTATTTACCAAAATTCTAAAGGCAGGCTTTTCCAAGGCGAATTTCATAATTATATCGGAATCATTCGAGTGAATAACCATAGTATGTCCGATACCACCGAATTGAAGCAAATCTATACACTTACGACAACCTTCCAACCAACCGTCGACCGTATAAAACGCCAAGATGGGTGAAAGTTTTTCCATAGAAAGCGGATCATTTTTCCCTACCTCGGTACATTCTGCAATGAGTACTTTAGTTGATTCGGGTACTTGAAAGCCTGCATATCCGGCGATAAAAGCAGCCGGTTGACCAACGATAGCCGGATTTACCCTAAAACCTTTTTGAATAGCCGCTGCTAATTTTTGTTTTTCTTCGGAATTAACAAAGTAACACCCTCCGGCTTTTGCTTCTTCCATAACTCTTTCTTTTAAAGTTATATCTACAATCATAGACTGCTCGGAAGAGCAAAGTGTTCCATTGTCGAATGTGGTACCGTAAATTATATCCGCCACTGCTTTTTTATAATCGGCGGTTTTTTCTATAAAAGCAGGCACATTCCCTGGGCCTACTCCATAGGCAGGTTT
>CAJXGP010000204.1 GCA_913053915.1 uncultured Ignavibacteriales bacterium
CAACCAATTTTTTTAATTTAGTATCAAGATGTCCATCACCAACTATATACAGACGAATGTTTTGCTTATGTTTTAATACATGTCTCATTGATTTTATTAGTGTTGGTATATTTTTTTCTGGGTGAAGTCTCCCAACATAAAGAAGATTTATATTATTTCTCTAATCAAACAGGTAAACTGTTAAAACTTTTGCCCGGCATTTACGGACTAAGCAATCATCTTTTGGATACCCCTTGGTTCAAAGTGGAAAAGAGTAAATTATCATTTTCTAAAATTATAAAACGAAAGGATGTTTCTATTGATGAACTATTTATGCTTCTTTCAGATAAAGAAATACCGCCGGATGATTTACTTCCTAATACCGGTCTTCAACTCGAAATAGAGAGAGCCGTATCTCCGGTTTTTGTATCCACCCCAAAATATGGTACCCGCTCATCGACTGTTATTTTATGGGATTTAAATGATAAGATAATATTCATAGAGAAATTTCTTAACTCTATAAATAATGAATGGATTACCAACGGTTTTGATTTTAACTTGATTAATACCCGGTAAATTTATGTTTTATTAAATTTCCGTTCTTGATTCACATAATGACAGGTTACTTATGAAACGTCTATGATTGCAATTTGTCATTCTGAGCTGCCGGTCCGCATCAGGCGGAAAGCGAAGAATCACTTTTTACTCTTCTGCAGGTAGCGATTTATTCACACTTTGAATCAGTCTTCTATAAAAAGCTAAAAGTTTTTCTTTCCAAACTTCAATTAATACATAAATTACCGGAACTAGTACGAGCGTTAATAACATTGAACTAATCAAGCCTCCAATTATAGCCCAAGCTAAGCCGGATTTCCATTCCGAACCGGCATCTAACGACGTAGCAATCGGTAACATACCGAAGACTAAAGCTGAAGTTGTCATCAAAATAGGTCTTATTCTATTGCGTCCCGCATCCATCATTGCATCATGAGCAGATTCTCCTTTCCCCTTTCTTTGATTTGCCCTATCCACTAAAAGAATTGCATTTTTGCCCACAAGGCCTATCAACACAATTATTCCAAGTATGGAAAATATAGTTAATGATTTCATAGTAAGAGCCAATGCAAGTAAAGCGCCGATTATAGCCATTGGAATCGAAAATATTATAACAAAAGGATCGGCATAAGAATCATATAGGGCAACCAAAACCATATACATGAATAGAATAGCAGCTAATAAAGCAATTGCAAGACTACTAAAAGATTGTGCTTGATTTTTGAGATCACCCATATAAGAAATTTCAATGCCTTTTGGTAAAGTAGTTTTTGCAAGTGCATTTTGAAAATCTTGTCCGATACTTCCGACTGGTCTCCCGAGAGCTTGCGAAAAAACGGTAATCGCAGGAATCCTATTCATTCGCTCTAATTTAGTCGGTCCTGTGGTTTGATAAACAGATGCAAATTGCTTAAGTAGAATTACCTGTCCTTGTTTATTTATAAAAGAAAGGTTCTCAACATTGGAAATTTTTGAGCGGTCAAATTTATCAAGGGATACCTTTATGTTATAATCATCATCCCCCACTCTGAATTTTGCATTATCATTACCCTGAAATGCAACATTTAAAGCTGCCCCGACCTCCGCAATGGATAGACCGAAATCGGCTAGTTTTTGCCGGTCCATTTTAATTCTTATTTCCGGATTCCCATTTTCAGACGAAAGCCTGACATCGGATGTACCCGATATTTTCTTCAGTAAACCTTCAACGATGAGGGCAGCCTTCCCTACATCTTTTCTATCCGAACCGCTGACAATTATTTGAATTGGTGTTTGCAGTACCGAAAACTCCTATCGGATTTACCCGCACTTTTACACCTGGAATACTTAACGCCATAGCCTTAATTTCCTGTCCTATTTCTTCGGTAGATTTACTCCTTTCATTTTTAGGTACAAGCGAAACATCCAACTCTGCAACATTGTTTGAACTCTGACTGATCAAACCTTCATTTGAAGCACCTACTTTTACAAATAATTTTCGTACCTCAGGCAATTTCCGGATATAATTCTCCACCTTTCGAGAAACCAAATTTGTATGTTCGAGTGAATAACCTAACGGCATTTCCAAAGTTACCGCAAATTCACCCCGGTCTATTTGCGTCATAAATTCCGCGCCGATAAACCCTGTAGGAATTAAAGCTAAAGAAGCCAAAAATAATGCAAAGGAAATAACAATTACTTTCCATTTATTATCGAGCGCCCATTTCAGAACATATAAATAATTTTCAGTTAAATTATGGAATCCTTGTTCGAACCAGATAGCAAATTTACCTATGATGGTTTTGCCTGCCACTTTCTCTAATTTACCAAATCTCGAGGCTAATAAAGGAGTAATCGTAAATGAAACAAATAGACTCAACAAAGTAGATATAATCACCACAACTGCAAATTCTCTGATAATATCACCGATTAATCCGCCGGTCAACGCAAGGGGAACATAAATAACGACATCAACCATTGTAATTGCCATTGCAGCAAATCCAATTTCATTTCTGCCCTTTAAGGCGGCATCCCTTTTGTTTTCCCCCCTCTCAATATGATGATAAATATTTTCAATTACCACTATTGAATCATCCACCAGAAATCCTACTACTAAAGATAATCCCAATAAGGTCATTAAATTTAACGTAAAACCAAAAAGATACATTACCGTTAAGGTAGAAATTAATGAACAGGGAATTGCCAACAGAACAATGAAAGAATTTCTAATACTATGCAAGAATAACAACATTACAATAGCAACAAGAAGTACCGCTATCGCAAGGTCGAATTTCACACCGTTTGCAGCGGCAATAGTAAAGGTCGATTCGTCTTGTGCAATATCAAAACGCACATTGTCGGCTTTATAATCTTTCTCTATTTTATTTAATTCTTTTCTAACCAGACGGCTAACCTCAACGGTGTTGGCGTCCGTTTGTTTTTGAACTAATATTCCGATTGAAGATACGCCGTCTATTCTGCTTATATTTTGCGGATCCTTTGTACCATCCTCAACTTCCGCAATATCCGATAGATGAATATTACTTCCATTCGCTAAATGTGCAATAACCAGATTACGTAATGTGTTTAGCGAAGAAAATCTTCCCGCAAGACGAACAACATATTGATTGGATCTATTCTTTATCACTCCTGCAGGTAGTTCTAAATCGGATGACCGGATTATGTTTACAATTTGAAGTAAAGATAAACCATAAGAGTGAATTTTATCTTCATTAATATTTACTTTAAATTCCCGTCGCTTCCCACCAATCAGAGTAATTTGCCCAACTCCGGCTATTTTTGAAAGTCGTGGTTGAATCCTGTCGACTACAAATTGATAAAATTTTCTCGGAACCATGTTGCTTGTAACTCCCATACGGAGTACAGGAATTTCATCCAACGCAAATTTTGAAATAACAGGCGTCTTAGCTTGCACAGGTAAAGTGTTAATTATCTGATTTATTTTCCTTTGTACATTCTGAATTTGAATGTTAATATCGGTACCTTGAAGAAATCGTATCATAACAAATGATACGTTTTCTTTCGAAGTAGATTTAATTATATCAATCCTACTAAGAGTTGAAACGGCATCTTCTATCGGTTTAGTTATCGATGTTTCAACCTCAAAGGGAGAACCACCCGGATAAACAGTTGAAATTGTAATTACAGGCGGTGTTATTTTCGGTAACAACTCATATTTCATCTGAATATAGCTATAAAGTCCCAGTATAATCATCGCAGAAAAAATAACCACTATCAACGAAGGCCGTTTGATAGAAAGTTCAGTAATTGTCATATTTAATCTCCTAAATAAACTTTATCTTTCATCATATATTAATGAAGGATTATTGTAATAACTTCACTTTGTAATTTTGTTTCAAATTATTTTGCCCGTTTACGACAACTATATCACCTTTTTTTAAGCCGGACAAAACTTCTAGATTATTATTAGAAGATTTCCCAATCACCAGATGACGTAATTTCGCGACATTGTTTTCTACAACATAAACTTGTGCATTCTTTACGCTTCCCAATAATGCTTCTCTCGGTATTACCAACGATTTGTATTTTTCTTTTGAAGTAAATAAAACATTAGCAAACATTCCCGCCCTCAACGGATATTTCTTGCTGTTTTTCAGATCAACCTCAACAGGGTAATTATGTGCCATATCCCCCTTCACCGAAATAGTTTTTATTACACCTTTAAATATTACACCCGGATAAACACCGGTTTTCACATCCACACGGTCACCAACTTTCAAAGAGAAAACATCTTGTTCGGAAACATTAATCTTCACTTTCAAAATAGAAATATCAAC
Organism: uncultured Ignavibacteriales bacterium; assembly: GCA_913053915.1. Next base: position 4,332 of record CAJXGP010000204.1, read on the forward strand.
GATTTCCGCCACAACCGTTCTTTTGGTTACATAATCCCCAATGTTCACAGGCCTATAGGTAATAAAACCGGATATAGGAGCAGTGATTTTTGTATCTTCATAATGTTTTCTTGCAGCGATCAATTGTGCATCAGCCGAAGTTAAAGCCAACTGAGCATTTTCAATTTGTGAATCGGTAACTGATTTTTCCTTAAAAAGCGCTGTATATCGTTCATAATTTTTCTTTGCCTTTTGATAATTTACCGTTGCCGTTTTAAAAGTTGATAATTCCAGGGCATCTTCCAACTGAATCAACGTTGAACCCGCATATTTATAATCACCGACATTAGCCGATACCTTTACAACCTTACCCTGAGCTTCCGAAACAATCCGGACATCATTATCGGCTTCAATCGTTCCGACCATATCCAAATGAGTTAAAAAATTCATAGACTTGACCGTATCAACATTTACAGGATAGGCGATAACTTTTACTATTTTCTCCGAAGCTTTTAATGAAGCCCTGTTATGTAACAGTATAGCCATGACAACAATTAAAAAAATTACAACTAAGGAAATATATTTTATTTTCTTACTCATTTTCGCCTCAAATAATTTATAAGTTTCATTTATTTCCGGTAGCTTTCTCTATTTTTGCTTTTACTATTTCATATTCCACTAATGCTTGAACATTGTTGGTACGTGCTAATTTTAATGAAGTTTCAGCATCTATCAATTCCGAATTTAATGCTAATCCTTGTTCAAATTTATCGCGTGTAACTCGATAATTCTCTTTTGC
>CAJXGP010000205.1 GCA_913053915.1 uncultured Ignavibacteriales bacterium
CGGCAGAATTATTTCAAGCTCTGCAAAAGTAGATGAAAAATCGATCAACGAAAGAAAATGTTTCCTTTGTTATGATAATTTTCCGAACGAACAAAAGGGAATTTTATATAAAAATCAGTATTTAATTTTATGCAATCCGTTTCCTATTTTTCCGGAGCACTTCACATTACCTCATGTTGATCATTTACCCCAATCCATAAAACTATCTTTTGATAAATTATTAAATTTTAGTAAAGACCTTGCAAAATATTATACTGTATTTTATAACGGTCCCAAATGTGGCGCTTCTGCTCCCGACCATCTTCATTTTCAAGCCGGTACTAAAAATTTTATGCCTATCGAGAAGGATTTTTTTCAGATTAAAAATAAATTTGGTGATATATTGTTTGAAGATAATGATATTGTTGTTACGGGGGTAAACGATAAGCTCAGGAGATTCGTCGTCTTTGAAGGTACTAACCAAAAGAGGATTCGACATAAATTTGAAATATTTTATGATATATATGCAGCATTAAAGAATAATAATAATGAAGAGCCGTTAATGAATATTATTGCTTATTTTGATCGGAATACCCGTTGGAGAATAATGGTATTCCTTCGCGATAAACATAGACCTTCACATTACTTTAGACAGGGAGAGCAACAAATTCTTTTAAGTCCGGCTGCTGTGGATATGGGCGGTATTTGTATTACACCGCTCGAAAAAGATTTTAACAAAATTACTGAAGATGATATTATAGATATTTTTCACGAGGTTTCACTTAGCAGAGAGTATTTTGAATATGTAAAAGCTAAGCTTCATAAAGAACTGAAAAAATTATAAAATTATTCGCCTTTACTCATTAAATCGCTTATGAACTGCAAGTTTTCAGATTCTGAATTTGATATAATAATCTTTATTATTGCCGTTAAAGGTACGGATAAAAGCATACCGACCACTCCCCAAATGTAACCCCAAACTAAAACGGAAAGCAATATTAAAAGGGGATTTAGATTTAACCGTTTACCCATAATTGTTGTTTCAATCAAGCTGAAAAATAATGTTTGAACCCCTGCAAGGACAAGAGCAATTAACAATGCAAAGCTTATCGATCCGAATTGAATCAAAACCATTAATGTAGGAAGCGCTAATGCAAAAGCAGAGCCTATGGTAGGAATAAAATTAAAAAGAAAAGTGAACATTCCCCATACAATTGGAAAGTCGACACCAAAAAGAGCCAATAAAATCCAAACAATAATACCGGCTGATAGATTGATAGCTATTTTTACAACAATATAACGTTGAATTTGTTCATTAATTGCCTTAAAAGTTGAAGATAATTTTTTTTCTTTTTCATCACGTTCAATATTCATTTTATCATCAATCCACTGATCAAAATCGGAGTCTGCCGCCTCTTTATTCTTGTTATATTTTTTTCGTAATTCTTTTAATCCAGGTTTAACTTTTTTATTAACATATCTCCTCTTGATTGCCTCATAAATCATCCCGTGTCCGGTAACTACAAAAATGAAGAAAAATAAAACGAATAAGAAACTACCCAGAAATGAAAATGTAGATGTAAATATTCCACCGGCTAATATTCGATAATCAATTTGTGCTATCATTTTTTGAATTGAGAATTCCTTAAAAAATGGACTGTTTACCCCTAGCGACAAAGCGGCATCGGTTACAATTTTATTCAATTTATCTTCGTACGTAGGAAGTTGAGAGCTGAATTGAATAAATGAGTTTATAATAAATGAAGAAATGCCCCAAATTATTAAAATAATTATCAGCAAATCAATTAACACAATTATAAACTTTGGAAATTTTTTATTTTCAAGCAGTGTATTTAAGGGATTAAAAAGAAAATAAAGCAAATATGCTATAATAAATGGCATGAATATGTAATCTAATTCTTTTAATACTATCCCCACAACTGTAAGTCCAATGATGGTTATGAAAAACTTTACAGTTGAATCTAATTTAATTTTGTTTTCCATAGTAATGTACTATTCTTTAAAAAAATGTTGAATTAAAAACTCAATATTAACTGATGGGCTAAAAGTAAAAATAGCAATGTTGTGTTTATTAAACAATGTTATTGTCTTTTTCCCAAAAGAGTATTTTTAATTAATGAGTCCTATCTAAAAATGTTATTTTCAAATCATCGAGTTATGAATAGTAATAAAGTTTTTTCACAAGGGAAAATACCTTTTTAGAGGAAATTTAAAAATAATGTACGTTACTTAAGTTTATCTATAAGCTAAATATTCGGATATCACAATTCATTTTCCAATGATTAAGCATTTTTAGTATCTTATCAGTAATATTCGTGTTATTTTTGGCAGAAAATATTAATTTGTAATTGGTTTAATATTTTATAAGAATGATCGTATGACTGTATGTTAAAAATTGATTTTAGTAAATTAGTCATATGCACAGTGTCCTTCGGACAAACAGTCATACATTTACATACATTCATACTTCAAAATTTACTTGTACTGTTAATTTTTCAATATAAATCCCTTTTTGGTTCCGGCTTGTCCAGGTTAGGATAATATACTTTATAAAATTATCGTAAGTTGAACGTTTATCAATCCTCTAAACAAAGAATATTTATTACTGCCGATTAATTTTTATAATTTCTCAATCCCGAAGGTGTCTGAGGAGTGGATAAAAGATATTCAAATATTTTCCATCTTTCTTCAGGTTGCTGCGCAGTTCCGGCTTTCAGATAAATATAATTCTTTATCAAATCAAATCCTACATTATAATTTATTATATAACTTCTATATTTTTCTATAAATCTTAGTCTCTGATTAGCTCTTTCGTCAGTCATTAGATTATATTTCTCCAGCCAATTAATAGTCTGCAGTTTATTCCATTTCCCATCCAAATAATTTTTTGCTGCTATATTACTTGCATAATTTAGTTGCTTTGTGAGAGCCAGGACTTTATAGTATTGCTCTGCTTTAGATGAATCCAACCCGGCTAGTGGGAATAATACATCCTTAGCAAATATTGTTCGCGAGTTTCCCGGGAAAAGCAATGTTATTCCAAAGTCAGCCGTTCCTTCAGCAATGAGCGACTGTGGGCTGAATAATGGATATACGGAAAATTCAATCCATCCTCGCTGTTTGACCAGATTCTTTTCCATTAGAATATTATAAACATGATGTCCGGGGTAACCTTCATGTGCAGCTAGGCCAATTGCTCTGTCAATATAAATCGGTAAATCGGTATTGACTTGAATTACACTAAAACTATTACCTTTATACCAATTATATCCGCTCCACGGTTTATGGTCGACAAATTCTACTTTGAAATGTTCATCTCCCGGTAAAGCGATATGTTGCAGGGTGATTTTACGACACTCATTTATTGCTGTCATGAATACCGTATCAATTTTATCCTTCGGTATTATAAATTTCTTCTTAAAATTTTCCAAGCGTTTATTAATATTTCCATGACCGGGTAATATTTTATCAAGTTTATTTATTATTGCCTGAAAATGTTCTTTTTTGAAGTTAGGCGAAACAGCGTCATAAAGATTTTTACTTTCTTCATCGAAACTAAATCTTCCCCCCGATATCATAAAAAGTTTTGCTTTTACAGCTAATAATTGTTTATATAAAAATCGATATCGTAATGATTCCAGTTTATCAGCTTTGTAATTGCTTAAAGAATCCAATCCGTTGAGAAGATTATCAGTTTCCGCATTAAATAATTTTATTGTATGAGGGTCATTTCTAATAACTTCAGTATCGGGTACTTCCAAATTTTTCGGGCCAAAATAAGCGTCAATATAGCCGGGATCTATTTTCCCGATTTTAAGTACTAGTTTTACATAATTAGTCGCAATGTTATTCATTCGTCTTTCCAGATTATTTTTTACGCCAGGATTGTTTGAACAAGAATTAAAAATGAAACTAATTAATAATATTACGAAGATTTTCTTAAAGTACATAAATTTATGGATTTCAAAATGATATTAAAATGAGTTTAATTTTGTTTTATTCTGAAAGATTTAACAAAAGACTTAACGGCAACCCCGATAAAAACAGCACATAAAATTGTTATAATAATTTGAGATGTTAATTCTATTGGATTTACATGTATATCACTAGTAAATGCAGATAATAGTCGAATACCGGCTCCAAGGAAGCCAAGCAAAGCCAATAGTGAAGCAGCACGCATAGATTTCTTTAAATTTTTCTCTTTAAGTCCTACAATGCCAAGGAGTACTAAAGCAAGTCCTAAAATAGCCGGTATTAGAGTAATATCACCTGTTTCATCAGTTGCAATATATCCGGCAATTCCAACTAATAATAATATAATTCCGAATAAAATAGATATTTTTGCCATGATAATTCTTTTTCAAGTTATTTAATTAACAGCAATAAATACAATTCATTTGCTTCAATACTTTCCTTAACTTTCAAATTTGTGTTTAATATTATAAAAATCCGGTAAACGGAATTTTACAGTTTGTACATGGCTGCTTTTATTCAATGCTGCCAAAATTCTATTGTTCATATCGAAAGCGTAAATAAACGGAACAATTTCCATTAGCTATAAAAGAACGGGTACCTCCGTAACAAAGCACCGGATTAATTTTTCCGATATTTGAATGTTTCAATTTATGGTACATGTAGTCAACCGATTATATTTTAGACAAGTATTTTGTATAAAATTATAGCCATCAATCATTGAAAAAATAAGAGCACAATAGCCGATTGTTAAAAATACGTAATTTTATCATAAAAATAATCACTAAAGTAATGTAAGGCAATGCACTATACTACTATCTCTTCCCCTGAATTTATTTGGAACTATTTAATTTAGACTTTTGAATTTTATCGAATTGATAATCTTTATACGCTTCGCTCATCCGGTAAATGTATGGATACCGATAAATCCTCACACAAGCTTACTTATTATTCTTTTTCAGAATATTAACCCGGCAATTATTTACTATACATTTAGGAGTTGTAATTCGATAACTTATTTTATTCCATCCCCTAAAAAGCAAATACCATTGAGAAGTTGTTCCCCAACAAAATTAATCCTTTTAGTATCTTATCAGTAATATTCGTGTTATTTTTGGCAGAAAATATTGATTT
>CAJXGP010000206.1 GCA_913053915.1 uncultured Ignavibacteriales bacterium
TCACCTTCGTGCCCAAAATATAGGTTATCGTTCTAGAGATATGATGCGTCTGATTCCTGAAACTTCCTTTACTTTGGTAGAACAATGCAGCGGACACGATGGAACTTGGTCGATGTTAAAAGAGAATTTTGAAAATTCATTGAAATACGGAAACAAAGCATTCGATAAAATTAAAAATTCCGAACATAACATCACAGTATCGGATTGTCCATTGGCAGCCATACAAATTCAACAAGCGACAGGTGAAAAAGTATTACATCCAATCCAAGTTTTAGCCAAAGCATACCAAACAAATGGATTTCCTAAACAAATCATTGAAAAAGAGAAAGGAAATTAAATATGAGAAAAATAGAATTTGATGATGTTCTAAATATAGCTGAATACGAAAAAATACGTTCGGAATCCCGTAAAAAAATAATTGGAATAAAAAATAAACGTCGTATTAGCGTTGGACCTCTCATAACCTATTTATTTGAAAACTTCGATACTATGCTCTATCAGATTCAAGAAATGATGAGAGCGGAAAGATTAGTTTATGAAAAAGATATAGCACAAGAAATTGAAATATATAACGAATTAGTACCGGGATTGAATGAACTTACCGCATCTTTATTGATTGAAATAGATAACAGGCAGACACGAAATGAATTACTTCCGAAATTAGTTGGATTACCCGGAAATACATTTATAACTATAAACAGTAATAAAATTTTAGCAGAATTTGATCCGCGACAAGGCTCACCTGAAAGGTTAAGCTCCGTACAGTATGTAAAATTTAAAATTCCAACTGAGGATGTACAAAAATTTAACGATAAAAATTCTCATATTATCCTGAGTTTTACTCATAAAAACTATTCGTATGATTATGAGTTGAAACCGGAAGAAAAATCTATTTTTTATAAAGATTTAACAACTAAGGAAAGATAATTTAATAATTTGACCATTTATCTTTTTTAACCGGAAAGGGACTAGAAATTTCCGATAAAACGGAAGATTTCCGGCTACGTTGGAAATTACGCGGGAAATATGAATAGTGGGTCTCTCGAATTCATTGAAATACAGAACTTGGAGATATTAAGCCTTAATAACAATTTAATAAGATAAATTAAGGAATTTATTTATTTCGGCAGCCTAACTAAAAAAAACTTTGTTTTCCTAGTCACATAATAAATTTAATAAATAAAAGACACTTGCATTGTAGAACTAGTTCTCTTAAATTTGTAACAGCTCTATTGAAAGGTTCTCCCCTGCCTTTTGATGTTAAAGAGTTAAAGCCCTTGGTCGCCTGATCAATGGGCTTTTTTATTTATTTTAATTATGATATCGAATTCAGCCCCACAAAAAAAGTGAATCAATCAAATCTAAATTTTCCTATAAACTAAAAAAAAGTTAAGTTTATACATCTCAAAAAAGAGATTTCATATTGAGATTATTTACTTTAAAAGAGTATACAAAAATAAAAACAGGAAAACTATGACACATCCCATCGCTCCAAAACCGCGAAAATTAAAACCAGATGAATTAAGGTGGAAATGCGATCCGAACATCTTTGCATTCGAATCCACTCACGAACTTGAGCCGATAGAAGGAATACTTGGGCAAGAAAGAGCATTAAAGGCAATTAAGCTCGGTGTAGATTTAAGAAGTCCCGGTTATAATATTTTTATTTCGGGTCTTTCCGGTACCGGCAAGGCAACTACAGTAAAAAAAATGTTACAAAAAATTGGTTCCAATTACCCTCCGTTAAATGATTACGCTTATGTAAACAATTTCAAAGATCCTGATAGACCGATATTACTTAAATTCTCTGTCGGCAAGGCTAAGCTATTTAAAAATGATATTTCCAAATCCTTAAATCTTTTAAAAAAGAAAATACCGCAAACACTTGACAGCGAATCACATTCAAATCAGAAGGAAAAAATTATATACCAGTATAATGAAAAAGAACAAATCTTAATGAATATATTCCAGAAAAAACTAAAAAATGAAAATTTTTCGCTGGGACAAATCAAAGTGAGTGAAGTTGCCAGACCGGAAATATTTCCGGTTATTGATAATATCCCCATACCAATCTATCAATTGGAAGAACAAATAAAACAAGGAAAGTTATCCGAAAAGAAAGCAAAAGAAATTGTCAAACAATATAATGTACATCAACAAGAGTTACATTCTCTGTTTAAAAAAGGTTTAAAACTCAATCAGGAATTACAAGAAAAAATCTATAAACTGGAAAGAGAAACCGTTGAAGTAGTGGTTAAAGGCGTAATAGAAAACCTCAAAGAAAAATATAAGGATCCTAAAGTAATTGATTTTATCTCAACGGTTTCATCAAATATATTAGATAACATTCAAATTTTTAAAGAAGTAAAACCTGGAGACAATACAACCCCCGACGGACCGGTAATAGATTATTTTAAACAATATGATGTTAATATTATTTTGGATAACATCGAAGTTAATGGCTGTCCGGTAATTATTGAAACATCACCGAGTTACACTAATCTTTTCGGTACCATAGAAAAATTAAGCGACGGCAAAGGAGGATGGTTCTCCGATTTCACAAAAATTAAAGCCGGTTCACTGCTTCGCGCAAACGGCGGATATCTTGTTTTGAATGTTAAACATCTTTTCGAAGAATTCAATGTTTGGAAAACTTTAAAACGTGTCTTAACCTATAGAAAACTGGAAATACAGGATCCACCCACCTTATTTCAGTTTTCACCTTCTATTTTAAAACCTGAACCAATTGAGTTGGATACAAAAGTTATCTTAATCGGCAATCAATATGCCTATTCGATTCTTGCTAATTATGAAGATGATTTTAAAAAAATATTTAAAATTAAAGCCGACTTTGACTATGAGATAAAAAGATCAGATGAGGTTTTAATTCAATATGCAAGAGTTATAAAAAAATTGATTAAAGAGGAAAATTTGTGCGAATTCGACAAAAGTGCAATTGCATATCTAATCGAATTAGGAGCTAAATTTGCAGGACAAAAAAACAAACTGACCGCCAGATTTTCTCAAATTGCAGATATTGCCAGAGAAGCTAGCTTTTGGGCAGTTGATGACGGTTTTGATATCGTTTCAGCTGCTCACATTCAAAAAGCATTTAATTCCGCTAAAGAACGGCATGCATTATTGGAATCAAAAATAACCGACATGATTCAAGAAGAAACTTTGTTGATAGATACGGAAGGAGAACGAACCGGACAAATTAACGGATTGGCTGTTTATGACGCCGATTTTTATTCCTTTGGAAGACCTACAAGAATTACCGCTACCGTATCACTCGGAAGCGGAAGTATTATTAATGTTGAACGGGAAGCCGGAATGAGCGGCAGGCACTATAACAAAGGCGTTTTAATTATATCCGGATACTTTAGAGAAACATTCGGGCAGAATCTCCCTCTTTCATTCAATGCTAATCTTGTTTTCGAACAATCTTACGGAACAGTTGATGGCGATAGCGCTTCCTGCGCCGAAATTTTTGCATTGCTTTCTACCCTCTCCGGACTACCTATTAAACAGTCTATCGCCGTTACAGGCTCTCTAAATCAAAAAGGAGATGTACAACCAATCGGAGGTGTAAACGAAAAAATTGAAGGTTTCTACGATATTTGTAAATTAAGGGGGTTAACCAAACATCAGAGCGTTATTATCCCCATACAAAATGTAAAAGAATTAATGCTCCGTGAAGATGTAATTGAATCTGTTGGTAAAAAGGAATTTCATATCTACCCAATTTCGAGAGTTGAAGAAGGAATAGAAATTCTAACCGGTGTAAAAGCCGGTAAAAGATCTGCAAAGGGTAAGTATGAAAAGAATAGTGTTTTCGATCTTGTAGAAAAGAAGATAAAAGATTTATATGCTAAGGCTAAAGCACAAAAGAATAACAATACGAAAGTAAAGAAAAAACGAAAATGAACCATAATTTAACTAGTCCATTAGCAAAAACTAAAATTTTGTGTACTCTAGGACCAGCTACAAACAGCTCTGAAATGATCGAGAAATTAATACTTGCCGGGATGGATGGGGTCAGATTAAATTTTTCACACGGCGATTATTTATCTTTCGAAAAATTATTTCACGAAATTGATGAAGCATGTATAGATGAAAACATCCCGTTGACAATCTTGGTCGATGTTCAGGGCCCAAAAATAAGAATAGGCGAATTAACCCAACCGGAAATTGAATTAATGGACGGTGATAAAATCGAAATAACAATTAGAAATATCAAAGGCACTAAAGATATTATTTCATCATCTTACCAATATTTACCAACCGATGCAAGTATAGGTGATCCTGTATTGATTGACGATGGTTTAATCCGTTTGAGAATAATAGAAAAAAGGACTGATTCCGTTGTGTGCATAATAGAAAATGGCGGAATTTTGAAACCAAAGAAGGGAATGAATCTACCTGGGATGAAACTTTCAACTCAGTCGGTAACAGAAAAAGATTTTAAGGATTTAGAATTTGCATTGCAACATAGAATCGATTACATAGCACTTTCCTTTGTAAGAGGCGCAAACGATATACATTATTTACGCTCATGGCTGAAGAATAAAAATCTTTTAAGACCAATTATTGCTAAAATCGAAAAGAAAGAAGCGGTTGATGATCTTGATAATATTTTGAAAGCAGCCGACGGAATAATGGTTGCAAGAGGTGATCTAGGTGTTGAACTTCCAGCCGAGGATGTACCACATATTCAAAAAGCGATAATTAAAGAATGTAATTCAGTAGGAAAACTTGTCATTACCGCAACTCAAATGCTCGATTCCATGATTAATAATCTCATTCCCACGCGGGCTGAAGCCTCCGATGTTGCTAATGCCGTTCTAGACGGTACAGATGTGGTTATGCTTAGCGGTGAAACTTCTATCGGTAAATATCCGGTTCAAACGGTGAAAATGATGAATAAAATAATTACGAAAACCGAAGAAATGCTGCCGGCACTTAAGACAGATAATTTGATTATTCCTTCAAATTTAGAAGAAAATCTATTCGATTCAGTGGGAAGGGCAATTGCGTCAATTAGTAGTCAAATTAATGCATCCGCAATAGTATCATTTACCTTTAAAGGCAGAA
>CAJXGP010000207.1 GCA_913053915.1 uncultured Ignavibacteriales bacterium
TACAAATCAATATTTTCTGCCAAATAATACACGAATATTTTTGCTAAGATACTAATTCTGTAAATCACACATTTTATTATTCATTGTCAATTTTCCAAATAATTAGACTAATTGGAAATTAGGTCAAACTATATTAGATACATTATCTCAGCAAAAAATAAAAATTCATTATAATTATCTAATTAGACCGGATTTATTCTTTAAGATTTAATATAAGAATAGTTTCCGTACCCTCCGGAGTAATATTAAACTTCAACTCATCAGTATAAAATCGCATCAAATACACGCCTCTACCGGAATCCTTTAACAGATTTTCCGGTATAGTCGGATCCGGAACTTTCGAAGGATCAAACCCGTTTCCCTGGTCTTTTACCGTTATAATTAATTGCTGATTTTTTCTCTCTACGGAAATTTTAACAAGTTTGCTCTTATCATTTTTATTTGCATGTATGATTGCGTTTGTTACAGCTTCCGTCACTGCAAGTAACAGTGAAGAGATCTTTTCTTTATTAATATTTAGTTCAACTGAACAATAATTTACGAACTCTTCTACAATGATAAGATTATTTGGATCGCTTTCAATTTCGAGATAGAATTTATTCCGTATCAAGATTTTCCCATAATTTTATAAACAAGATAAGAAATTATTTAAATAATTTTAAAAATTCCAATTCATCTGCAGTGTTAAATTTGCTTGTTGTTTATGAATCCCGTTTCTCATTGTTATAAATTCATACCAACCATAAAAATTAATATTCAACTTATTAGTTATAGAATAAGTAATTTCCGATAGAGGTGCTATGCTTTTATAACTGCTCGAAACAACTTTTTTTAATCCATTAAAGTTATAAGTAATTAGCGAATAATATCTGAGTCCAAGTGAAAACAGAATATTGTAATAATTTATTTGAAATTTAGGGATCGAAAAAATCTCTTGTAAATAACGGGTTGGTCTAGTTGAAAATGAAGCCCATTTTAGATCGCCTTGCTCGGATAATTTAATATACCCAAAGTGAATAAACGAAAAATCATTACTGATTTTTATAGAAGTTGAATCGGTGGCGGTATATTGACGAAAGGAATAGCTTCTAAAATCCGGGGTTAAAGCTTCAAAATCATAAACGGTATAATTCGCCGCAACTTCAAATTTGTTTGATGATTTTACAAAGCTTCCGTGATAATTACCCCCGGCTTCCAAACTTAGGATTCTGTTAACATTATTGTTGGAACTTTTTTCCGAGTAGATATAAACTAAATGATTATATGTTCCCTGCGTATTAATAAATATATCAAAAAAAGGTGAAATTATTTTGGTATAACGCAACCGTATTATTGATAATAATACATCCCTGTCATCATAATTATTAATACTGGGAGTGTTATAAGTAAGTTTATTTTGATAAAAACTAAAGCCCAATATATCGGATTTTGAAAAATTTATTATTCCAAATAAAGACGCCTCGTTTCTCACCGAATTATTATTCTTCCTGCTTTCTAATTTAGAACGTTCTTCATACAATATATCCCGTGCGCCCTTCAAATTTTTAGTTAAATGTTTTTCGTCACGCTCCGAGTGCGAGAACCGGAAAGTGCCGGTAAATATTTTAGAGTGATATTTTATCGATGATACCAAAGCTACTTTTAACTCATCGATTTTAGTATCAAAAATGGATGGAGAAAGGATCAGTAAAGAATGATATTTAGTATTTCTATCGATACTTCGCCAATTCACATTACCTTCTAAATTCATTGAAAAAATATTAAAAAGCTTGTCGTAGCGTAATTTATCCTGAAGTAAATTTGAAGTTTCAATTCTGCTTTGTATGTTGTTAACAATTCCAAATTGTTTCGCAGTAATAGAGTCGGCAGTAAAATAAAAATCCTTCCTGTCTTGAAGATATTTGATGTTTATGTAATTAGCAACATTTTCATTAAAATTATTGATAACTGAAAAATTGTAAAATCTTTGAGTGTTTTTTCGTGGGAAAATGTCTTCGTTTTTAAATTTCAATTTTGATATAATATTAAAATTAGACAGCCGCAAATTATTAATATAAGCCTCGGCTCCATATAATAATCCATTATTACTTTCTCCAATCTGACGATTATTGGAATATCCCAAAAAAGGAGAAATAATTATCTGTTTAAATGGATTGATAACTCCGAAAATCGTTGCATTGGAAGATGAAGCCTGATTTATTTCTATTTTTCTGCTATCCGAATATATTTTATTAATTACTGCCGCTCCTATTCTTAATTTTTGGTTTAGCGTGTATGAGCCGGACAATTTGAATACATGTTCGTCTCTTGTACTCCGTTCGATAGAACGAGTAAAAGTTGAGTTATAATTTTCCGATAGATTAAATAAAAATTTATTTATTCTCTTATTATACAGGAAGCCGGTATTCAAAAAATATGTATTTAATTGTTTGTTAAATCTCGTTGAAAGAAAATTAATTTGATTATTTACCGGAATATATTTAAGGCTGTCTTCAGCTACTTGCGCAAAAGTTTTAGGAATTATTATCGTTAGTAATATAATTATAAAAGCTTTGTTATTCATTAATATATCGAAAGTGCAATCGATTATAGAATTATTATTAGATAAAAAAAAGCAGGCTACAAGAAAATCATGTAATTTTAATTATTCAGTCGCGTTGTCCAAAACTTTATCGATTTATTTACTTTCGATTCCGCCTTTCCGTATTTGATTCAATACGAAAAATATATCAAGAGTTTCTCGTTGTTAGTATTAAAGATTTATACGCCGCTTTTAATGCTTTAAAGTTTTTCGTAATAATCCAATTCTTTCATGAGTTTGTACAAAAAGTAATTTTTACTGTCATTCTGAGAAACGGAGCAACGGAGAAGCTGAAAATTTACGTTATTAAAGGCCTTCTTCGCTTATCTCAAAATGACAAGCTCCGACTTTTTGGACAACCTAGAATGGATATTTAATTTAGAATTTAATTTATCAGTCGCTGTTTTCCTGCTTATATTAGAATATATCTCACTAAAATGATCTTTCTCAAAAGTTGACCTATAGATCAAATCTATTGTTAATATTCAATCTAAAGTTAACTTTGAAATGCCGATTAATTATCTTTATTAACAAATCTACTGTTTTATTATGAATTTATAAAGTGGTGATACACTATTCGGTTCAATAGTTTGATGAGAATAGGTAGCAATTCTCCAATAATAAGTTATGTTAGGTTGAATATAATTAGCGATAAAAGGGATTTGAATTGTATTATTAACAATGTTGGAATTAAATTTTTTTTGCCAAAATGTTCCGAAGAATTTATTATCTTGAACGATGATATTGTATGTAGTCGGTATTTTTATTGCAATAATTTTGAAATCCGGAAAGTAGTTTATTATGGAATTATCATGAGGGAAGATAAGTTTAGGAATGCCTAAAATCCGATCATTAACTTCAGAACTTTCTTTACTGATTAATCCGCCCTTATCCACAGCTTTTACTCTGTAATAATAATCAGTGTATAAATTCAATCCGGTTGAGTCGGTAAAATTATTTATATAAGATATTCCGGTAAATATTGAACTATCCACAATAAAATTCGCCGTAGTATCCCGGTAGATTTTATAGTGCGAAACATCACTTTCAACAGCCGGGTCCCAATTTAAATAAACGGAAAGTTTACCTTGCCAATTTCTTGCATTAATTTGTAAATTTTTGGGAGCCTCCGGGGCATAGCGGTTGATAGGCTTGGCTGAAACGGGCAATGTTCTGAGGCTTTCTTTATTCCAAATATCGAGAGAGGCTATCTCATAATAGTAGGTTGAATCATAAGACAACGAATCATCATAATAATAATTTTGAGAAGTAAAGCCGATTTTTGAGTAACGTGTTGAATCGGTACTTCTATAAATATTATAGCCTTCTAAATCCAATCCCTTATTACGATGCCATAAAAGCAATACTTCTCCATCGGATGCATAATAAACTATTAAACCGGTAGGAACCGCAGGAGGAATTCCAAGGTCTGTTTGATTGGTTGTAATCGGTCTTTCGCATCCATTGGATAATAGAATAAATGAAATTACTGAAAGTATAAAAATCGTTCGCATCTTTAGTATATTAATTATAATTAATAATTTTTTATAAAATAAAAATATGCAGATGCGACCAAACAATAAAGCACAACATTTCGGGCAAAAACAATCGGAAAAGAAATTCAGCTAATAATGTAATGTGTGTCTCTTTGAATTGACAATAAACCATTTTTTGGATAGTTTTGTTTGATAAAAAATAAAGAAACTGAATAATGCTTTTAGAATATATTCCAATTTTTCTGGTTATAGCAATTGCGATAATTTTTGCAACGATGAGTGTTGCAGCATCAAAAATGTTTGGACCCCAACGCCCTTCGGAAGAGAAACTTTCTACGTATGAAAGCGGTATGAAACCTATAGGGACAACTAAAGAACGGATCTCGGTAAAATACTATATGGTAGGAATGTTTTTCATCATTTTCGATCTGGAAGTAATTTATGTTTATCCCTGGGCGGTAGAATTTAGAAAAATGTATGCTGAGAACGGAATTTCAGTTTTTGTTTCGATGATTATATTCTTAGTTGTATTGGAAATAGGTTATTTATATGCATATAAGAAGGGCGGTTTTAAATGGGACTAGAAGCTAAACTTCCATACGATGGATTTTTAACTACAAAGTTAGATACAATAATCGCGTGGGCTAGAAAGAACTCCGTATGGCCGATGCCGATGGGAATATCTTGTTGTGCAATCGAAATGATGGCTGCCGGTGATCCCAGATATGATATAGCTAGATTCGGCTCTGAAGTGATGAGATTTACACCGCGCCAATGCGATTTAATGATTGTAGCAGGAACTGTTAATTATAAAATGTCCCACGTAGTTAGAAAAATTTATGACCAGATGCCCGATCCTAAATGGGTAATTGCTATGGGCGCTTGTACTTCATCCGGCGGGATATACCGTTCGTATCCGGTAGTCCAAGGCATCGATCAATTTTTACCCGTTGATGTGTATTTAACCGGTTGTCCGCCT
>CAJXGP010000208.1 GCA_913053915.1 uncultured Ignavibacteriales bacterium
TTTCCGTTAAATAACTTCCATCCTGTCCGGTTATACCGGTTATTAAAACTTTTTTCATTAAATCTCCGATTTATAATTAAAAATTATTGTAATTAGTTTAATCTTAAAATTCTGCCGGGAGGAGAAATTTTCCTACTTAAAAATTTATCAGGGATTAATCTCTTTCCCACTTCTGTTTATTTCTCCATTTGACAAGAACCATTCATAAGTTTTTCTAATCCCTTCTTCCAATGAAGTTTTATGCCTCCACCCCAAATTATGGATTCTAGTAACATCCAATAATTTTTTAGGTGTACCATCCGGTTTCGAAACATCGAATTCAAAATCGCCTTTAAATCCAATGATATTTGCTATTACTTCCGAAAGTTCATTGATCGAAAGGTCTTCTCCGGTTCCTATATTTATTTGTGAAATTCCTTCTTGATAAAGGTCTGTTGCATTAACATTTTCCATTAAAAATAAAATAGCCTCTGCAAAATCATCCACAAAAAGGAATTCTCTTTTCGGCTTTCCCGTCCCCCAAATGGTTACTGATTTTTTGTCGCTTACATCTGCATTTTCATTATTAATTTTTGCTTCATGAAATTTTCGTATTAATGCAGGAAGTACATGAGAAGTTAGAAGATCGAAATTATCATTATACCCATATAAATTAGTCGGCATTGTCGAAAAGAAATTAGAACCATACCGGCGATAGTAATTTTCACATAATTTAATACCTGCTATTTTTGCAATAGCATAAGGTTCATTCGTAGGTTCAAGATAACCTGATAAAAGATATTCTTCTTTCAAAGGTTGCGGCGCCAGCTTTGGATAAATACACGAACTACCTAAAAAAATGAGCTTCTCTACATTATTCCGATACGCAGTATGAATAACATTCGATTCGATCATCAGATTATTATATATAAATTCAGCCCGGTATGTATTATTAGCCAAGATTCCTCCAACTTTAGCGGCGGCTATAATAACAATTTCCGGTTTTTCAGAATTAAAAAAATTTTCCACTTCATTCTGTCTGATTAAATTAAGCTCCGAAGAATTCTTATAAAGCAAACTAGTATAGCCGCTTGCTTTCAATTTTCTCATAATTGCCGAACCAACCATACCCCTATGTCCGGCTAAATAAATTCTCTTATTAATCAAATTTTTGTTTGTCATATTATTTTATTTTTATTTTTTAAGTAATAATTCATCGAAAAAAAGTTTTATCTTTCTTAAATTCCTCAATTAGGATTAACGGCAATCTATGAAGAATAATTAGAAAGGTCATTTTAAATTTATGGAATTTTGAATAATAACAAAGATTACGGCTATTTCTATAATTAAAGTTAAATCATAAAATAAATTCAGCGATTTTTTCAACCACATACTTCTGCTGTTCCTCACTCAACTCCGGATATATCGGCAACGCTAAAGAAGTATTAGCTGTAGCTTCGGCAACAGGGAGATCACCATTATGATATCCCAAATTAGCAAAACATCTCTGCAGATGAAATGGAACGGGATAGTAAATTTCCGTTGATATTTCATTTTCAGCTAAAAATTCTCTCAGTTCATTCCTCTTTTCCACTCTTATAACGTATTGATTGTAAATATGATAATTATTCAAATAAATATTTTTTTCAGTAACGGATGCTGTTTTATAAACTGCTTTGGGAAGTAAGACTCTATTTTTATCGTCAAAATCTATCTTTCCTTCATTCTCAGCCAGTCCTGAATTAATGAACAACCCTGTATAAATTCCCGCATTCTTTCTTCTTTTTTCCGACCAAGAATTGAGGTGAGGAAGTTTCACATTAATTACCGAAGCTTGAATGGCATCCAGCCTAAAATTTCCACCTATTATTTTGTGATAATATTTGGGGTCAGCCCCATGCGTACGTAATATTTTTAATTTATATCCGAGTTCGTCGTCATTAGTAACCACAAGTCCGCCATCACCGAAACAGCCTAAATTTTTACTTGGGAAAAATGAATAACATCCTATATCACCGATCATGCCGGCATAACTCCCGTTTTTATATTGAGCGGTAATTGCTTGTGCAGCATCTTCAATTACTTTTAAATTATATTTATGTGCAATCTGTATTATTTTATCCATTTCACAACTCTGCCCATAAAGATGAACCGGAATAACGGCTCTTGTTTTTGTTGTTATTTTTTCTTCGATAGAATTTGGATCGATATTAAAAGTAATTGGGTCTATATCAACAAAAACCGGTACCGCGTTAAGCCTAGAAACCACTCCGGCCGTAGCAAAAAATGAGAAAGTTGGAACAATCACTTCATCTTGTGGTTGAAGACCGATTGCCATTAATGAAACAAGTAAGGCATCTGTGCCGGACGAAACACCTATTGCATACTTACAACCGAGTAAATCGCAAAAAGCTTTCTCCATTTTATTTACTTCCGGTCCAAGAATAAAATATTGTGATCCGGCTACTTTTAATAGCGCTTCATTTAATTCTTTTTTTAAGGATTGATATTGTGGTCTAAGGTCTAATAACGGAACTTTCATTTAAACTCCAAATAAAATTATACTTTAAATTTATGAATTAAATAAGGAAAGATAAAATCATTAGTATCTTATCAGAGATATTCGTGTATTATTTGGCAGAAAATATTGATTTGTAATTTGTTCAATATTGTATACGAATGAATGTATGAAATGTATGGTTGTCCGAAGGATGCTGCGCGTAGGATAAAAAATTAATTTTAGTAAATTGACAATACAAACAGTCATACATTCATACTTCAAAATTTACTTGCACTGTTTTTATAAATTGTCGCTATAAATCCCTTTTGAGTTCCGGCTTGTCCAGGTTAGGAGTTACAATATTGTGAAGAAGTATATTTAATGACTTGACAAAAACAATAGTAAATGATATTTTCATTTTCGTAGATACGAAAATAATAAATACCTTAATATATGAAGTTTGCACAATTAAAAAAATCTAGTGAGAAAGCTTCAAAACAAAGCGGCAATAAAGATACATGTAAAATTGTTTGTTTTAATATTGATAAAGTGAATGAAGTAAAAGAATCACTTCCGGAAGATGAAGCACTAAACGAATTAACAGGCTTATATAGTTCACTCGGAAATAAAACAAGATTAAAAATTATATTTTCTTTAAGTAAAGGAGAACTTTGCGTTTGTGACATTGCTAATGTACTTAATTTGAGCATACCGGCAACTTCCCACCAACTTAAATATTTGACTGAACAAAAACTATTAAGATATAGAAATGACGGGAAGATGGTGTATTACTCATTAAACAGCGGCAAATTAATCAGCATCTTAAAAGGAGACGTGGCATTTATTGAGAACGCGTTAAATGAAGACTTAGTTTAATTTTTTATTAATTGGAATCAAATAAAATAATGGCTTTAACGGCGACATTTACCGTTTACGCTATTTAAAATTATTTTGATAATAAAAAAATGAGCGCAACGGAAACAATCGGAGGGCTTACATTATCCGGAGC
Source organism: uncultured Ignavibacteriales bacterium (assembly GCA_913053915.1). The sequence goes on from CAJXGP010000208.1 coordinate 3,489, forward strand.
GCTTTATTTTTCAGAGTGTTTTTTGACAGGTTGCCGCGGACCGGCAATGCTAATTGTATATTTAAACTTTTCCGGTTCATCAATTTTAGGCTTTATAAAACCAATAACCGCCGGCTTAACATTTACAAGCATTGTATTCGGATTTATATGGATAAATAGAAAAAATAATAAAAATATTTGCTGTGATATTGATTAAAAAGCATGCGACGGCACTGAGGGAAAAAAAGGAGATTTAATGATGGAAAAACAAAACGTAACAAGTGGTAATAATATTAAAATAGTTTATGAGGAATTAACTGAAGGTATTAGTTTACCTAAATGTCAAAAATGTGGCTGCATGATGGAAACACTTGAAAATATAGAGACAAACTTTAAAAGCATTCCGGATAGTAAACTAATAGGATTGACTAAAGCAATTGATGGATGGAAAAAACAAATGCAGCCGATTAAATATTCCTGCCTTGGGTGTGCACATTGTTATCCCGCAGTTGCGATGAATCTTTTAAACGAGGCTTTTCCTGAAAACGCAAATACATTGCAGTTAGACTGCTCATTTGATGTGGAAGATGAGAAATGGCCTTATGTCGACGGTGAATATTATGCTTTTTGCGGCGGCGATTATTGTCCGGTTTCCGTTTCTACTTTAGGAGATACGAAACTTGCCGATAAACTTGCAAAAATTCATCCTGATGAACTTTGTATTGTAGGTAAAACAGAAACAGAAAACATTGGTATAGATAAAGTGATAAAAAATACTATTACAAATCCTACTATAAAATATTTACTTTTGGTTGGAACGGAACCAAAGGGACATAAATCTGGAGAAACATTTATTGCTCTTGATAAAAACGGTGTTGATGATAAAATGAAAGTAATAGGTTCAACGGGCAAACGACCAATACTCCGGAACGTCTCTAATGTTGAAATAAATTCTTTTAGAAAGCAGGTAGAAGTTGTTGATATGATTGGATGCAGCGATGAAAATCTTATCGTACAAAAAATAAAAGAACTTGCATTTAAGAAAAAATCTACTTGCGGTTGTGAAAATTGTGAAGATGAACAGGTTGATGTTAAGTTTGCAACAATGGAAGTGTTACAAGCGCAAGAGCCTTCTAATATCATTATGGATAAAGCGGGTTATTTTGTAATTCTTCCTATTCCGAAGAAGCATATTATTAACGTAGAGCATTATTCTTATGATAATACTTTACTGAGAGTTGTTGAAGGAAAAGATGCAAGGAGCATCTACCGGACACTCATTAAAAACAACTGGGTAAGGCTTTTAAGTCATGCTGCTTATTTAGGTAAAGAATTAGAGAAAGCTGAATTATCAATGGATTTGGGAACCAAATATGTCCAGGACGGTGCATAATAATTACATTATTGATTTTCAGCACATAATAAATTCCCTGCATTTAAAACGAACAATATGCTTTGACAAATCAAATTCATTACGACATCCGGAACTCTTAACTTATCGTAAATTAAACTGTCTCGGTTTTTCCGGTGTATCGCAATTATATTTAAAAATCATTTTTTTACTACCTATTATCAATTTAGAGGG